>CAKUGU010000003.1 GCA_934654815.1 uncultured Ellagibacter sp. | reverse complement strand
ATGCGCATCTGCATGAAAGCACGCCATCCCGCTAGCATCTTCAGGCGGTCGCACCGTTGTCGCCTCGCTAATCATCAATCCTCTGGTGATATAATTACCGTTATATATTTGAAGGCGCAGGGGGGCGACTTCATGGAACTTACTCAACGTACCGAGCTTCGTCAGGAGCTGTTTCTCAGCACGGAGTTGCAGCAGGGGATTGCCATTCTCCAGATGTCTGCGAGCGATTTGTCGCAGCACGTCAAGCAATGCGCTGAAGAGAATCCCTTTTTCGACGATACTGACCAAGAATGGCCTCAGCACGTAAAGCCATCAAGCGAATACAAACCGTCGATCAGCGTCGATGCGACTCTCGAATCAATGGACGGCGCTCTCGAGAACGGGGGCTATGCAAATCGTTCGGATAGGGACTTCGCCGATTTCCTCGCGCAGAAAGGCACTCTCGCCGACAGTCTCATCGAGCAGCTTCATTTAGCAACAGATTCCCCGAGCGAGCAGAGCATCGGTGAATTCATCATCGACAGTCTGGACGACAACGGGTACCTTTGCATCTCGACAGACGAAATCGCAAACATGCTCGGAGTTGACGAAAGCGATGTGCTTCGCGTGCTCGATATCGTTCAGCATATGGAGCCGGCCGGAATAGCAGCGCGTAATTTGACCGAATGTCTCGCAATCCAACTCGAAGTGCGCAAAGCCCTCATTGGACCAGTGAAGAAAATCCTTGAAGGAGGTCTACCAGAATTCGGAAAAGCGAGCCCGGAGCGAATCGCGAAAGAGAAGAACGTCTCTCTTGAAGAAATCGACGAGGCACTCGACAAGCTGAGGACCTGCAACCCACGTCCCGGAGCCGGATTCAGCGCCCCATCTCGCACCATTTGGCCGGAAGTCATAGTTGAGCCGGCGAAAAACGTTCGGGGCGCAAACGATGTCGATGCCTCAGCCGCTGACCCCATTGAAACCATAGGGAGCTACTGCGTTCATATGCAGGATTTCTTTCTTCCTCATTTGAGAATAAATAATCGCTATCGCACCTTGGCTAAAAGCGAGAAGAATAAGGAAACCGAGAAATACCTGAAGCGAAAGCTCGACGAAGCGGAATCGCTCGTCGATAACATCCATTATCGAAAAGAGGCTCTGTTTAAAATCTCATGCTGCATCGTCGAGCTGCAGCATGCATTCTTCTGCCATGGAATCGATCATCTGCAATCCTTGACTATGGAGAAGGTCGCGTCTCTGACCGGTTACTCGAAGTCGACCGTAAGCAGAATCGCCAGCGGCAACTACATGCAAACCCCGCGTGGTGTTTTTGAACTACGTTATTTCTTCCAATCCCCTATCACAAGCGACGGAACAAGTACGGTCGCGCAAGCGAGCGCCAAGCACCGCCTCTCGGAAATAGTGCGAACCGAAAATCCCTACAACCCGCTCAGCGATCAGGAAATCGCCGATCAGCTGAGAGAAGAGTCCATCCCGATCTCGCGACGCACGGTTGGCAAATACAGAGCAGAGCTCGACATCCTCCCTCGCTCACTGCGAAAGCGCGCGTAAACAGCGGGTGGGACGCCGATCAATCAATCAGCCGCGCCCCATCCGCCTGTAATGCGACTACACTCGTTTTGCCGCATCCCAATCGATTCCCTCGACATCCCATATTCGATTGCAGTCGCAGCCGCTGCTCGCTTGACCTTTTCCATCCTTGCGACGCATGAGCTTATCGACGTCCCAACGCTCGAAGATGAGCGCGCAGTCTGTCCGGTAAATGTCGAAAGCCCCCTCGATCTCAACGCCCATACAACTGAAACTGCCGTTGATCGATCCGTACAGTTCAGCCGCCCTTTCGTTGAAGCCGTTGTCCTCGAAGATGTAGATACCGCCGAATTTTCCGCGACCGATCATCGGGATGAGCAGCTCGTTTCCCGCGTTCCCGGTAAGGAAGATGCCCCGCTCTTCGAATCGGATGTTCTCGTACTCCTCGTCGGCGTCAAAGCGAGACACCCATTTCTTGCGCTTCATCTTCGCCCATTCGGCCCAAACGTTCTCGAAGCGCATCTCGTCGTCGTTGTAAATCGCCTCAAAGAACTCGTCAGCGCAGGCGGCTCCATCAAGATGCGGACGGAACTTCGGCCACACATCACCACCCACGCTCGCCACGCTGAACAACGAGCGATAGGCTCTTCTCTTTGAGTCGGGAAGCGCGTTTATCTCCTCTTTCAATCCCTGGTAGTTCATGATTGCATCCCCTCTTGTCGGCTGCCGTGCATCTTGCGAAAGCACTGGCAATACCCCTTCTGCCGCGAGAATCAAGCCCTACGCGGCGACTACTTGTACGAGACGCTCGACTTGTTGACAAGCCACGACAGCGCGGCCTCGCGCTTCGCGAACACAACCGCCTGATCGGCCATGCCCTGGTCTTTGAGCTGCTGGTGGATCTTCATCTTTTGGTTAAGGTCGTCGCCCGGCATCTGCGCGATGATCTGGTCTTCGGTGAGATTGAGATCGAGATGATCGGCAAGCGCATCGATAGCGCACGTCGCCCTCAGCGCGTCGTCGGGCATACCTTCCATACGGTCTGCGGGGTCGGGGTCTTCAACCAGACGCTCCGCAAGCTTTCCAAGCACCAAGTCGGGGAACTGAGGGTCGTCTTTGGCCATGTCGGGCAGTCCGAACTGCTTCGCCACGCCCTCGCGGAACTCCTCGACCGTCGTCGCAGGGCCGAAATGTTCCTGCACCAACTCGTCCGTAAGCGCAGGAGGCGTGCAGGTGAGGATCTTCTCGACCGTCACGTCCATGGTCAGATTGGAAGCCTCGCCGTCTTTGGCGAGAGGCAGCTTGATTTTGGCGCAAACGCTCTTGGTTTCGCCGGGCTTCACCCCGAGAAGCTCGTCGTCGAACGTTTTAGGCATCTCGCCCGCGCCGACGTGGTAGATGGAATGCTCCATGATGAAATTCCGCGCCGGATTGCCGTCCATCTTCGCATCGGCGGTGGTAACGACGAGAAAGTCCCCGAAAACAACTCCTCTGTCTTCGGCGACCTCCTGGTACTTCGACAAGGGCTCTAACATCTTGTTGATCTGCGTCTCCACCAAGCTTGGCGGAACCTGCGGCTTCGGAAGCTCTACGTGAATCGGATCGTAGTTTGAAAGTGTGTACTTTGCCATAAGGAATTCCCCCTTTTATCTTGAAAGCCGCCTGTGCGGATTTCTCCCCAACCCCTACAACGTTTCCAGATCCTCGATGCGTTTGCGCAGCTCGCGCTGCTTATCGGACAGGATCATCTTCTCGTTATGATTATAGTAGGACTCGCTTCCGTATTGAGCAACGTAGCGCGCCGACGCCGGACGCTGCGTGAGCTCCGTCGTGAAAATGAGCATCTCCTGAGCGTCGCCGAAAGCCTCCTCAATGAACGAGTACGCGGCCGACAAGCGCGACTCGATTGAAGCTGTCGCGTCCGCCATGTCCGAATCGTGCGCGAACAGCTTTTCCACCGCGGAGAAATCGCCCGCCCGCGACGACGCGACCGTGCTGTCGCGCGAATACGCCACAAGCATTTCCCTCTCGGCGCGAATGCGGTTGCGCTTGCCTTTGCAAGCGGCGCCGCTCGCCACGAGCAGCTCGAGTTGGCGCTCCTTCTCACCGACAATGCGGTCGAGCGCAATCTGCGGCGTAATACCGCCTGCGACGACTCGTTCCTTCGCGTCGCGCAGGTCGTCCCGAACAGCAAGCAGCACGTCAGTCCTGTTCATGACCCTTCGGAAATTATGCCCAAGCGAGTCGAGTAGAAGCCCCAAGAGCGAAAGCCTCTCGTCGAATTTCGCTTCCTTGGCACGCGCCACGATTCCCTCGTCCCGACTGCCCGAGAGGATGTCTTCGATGCGGTAGTCGTCGCAGTACTTGTTGAACAGGTCGTAGTACGCCGCGAAGTCGCCGGCAGCCGTTTCATTCTGCACGTAATGGCATACCAGGTCGTAGTCGACCTTCTTGCCCAGTTTCTCGTAGACTCTGACGATGTCCGACAAATCGTCCCAGCCGCGCGCCGTCACGAACGCCTTGCCGTCGAGCGACGATTCCATCATGTAAAAGCGATCCTTCTTCGCCTCGAGGAACGTAAGCACGGCGGGGTGGACGCCTTTTTCCACCGCGTACGCCTTCCACGCGTCGAAATCGGGATCGACAACGATTTTCTTCAGGCGATCGAGCGTCACCACGTCGAACTCGTGGACGGACCGGTTGTACTCGGGTGGGTTGCCCGCCGTCACCACGACCCAACCGTCGGGAACTTTATGCCTTCCGAACGTCTTGAACTGGAGGAACTGAAGCATCGACGGGTACAGCGTCTCGGACACGCAGTTGATTTCGTCGAGGAAGAGGATGCCCTTCTCGCACCCGCTTTCCTCTATGCAGTCGAAGACCGACGCGATGATCTCGCTCATCGTATACTCCGACACCTCGTAGTGCTCCCCGCCGTAGTCGCGCTCGACGATGAAGGGCAGGCCGAGCGCGCTTTGACGCGTATGATGCGTCATGGAGTACGACACAAGCCCGATGCCCAATTCAGAGGCCACTTGCGAAACGATGGCGGTCTTGCCGATGCCGGGCGCGCCGACCAAGAAGATCGGGCGCTGGTGCTCTACGGAAAGGAGCGGCTCCCCGTTCTCGTCAGTTGCCAAATAGGCTTCAACGGTATCTTTTATCTGCTGTTTTGCTTGCGCGATATTCATTGCTTTCCTCCTTATCGTCACCGGGAGCCGAAAGGCTTCCCGTCGAATTCGAGCTCGTGCTCGTCCAATATCACCTTGAGCGCCCACGGGGGCACCTTAGGGTCGGTGCAGCCGTCGTCGAGGAACACGAAAACCGCGTCGTAGGCGGGCGGACGCCGCGGGAAGGTCCCCTCACCGTCGGTGAAGTACACGATTCCTCGCAAATCGGTGAATTCGCCTTTCTCGATGAGCAGGTTCACGTAGTCGAACACCGGCCTGAAGTCCGTGCCGCCGAAGCCCTTCAACTCCATGTCCTTCATGTAGAGTTCCAAGTCATCGAGCGACGTGATCTTCGTGTCCTCCTGCACGCGGGCGTCGCACTGCACGATATGGATATTCACCCGGCTATGGAAACTTTCGGCCTGCTTCAGGATGTTGTACGTCTTGCGCATGAAGCTTTGCACCAGATCGCCCGAGCACGATTCCGACGTGTCGATCGCGATGACGAAGTCATGGACTTGGCGATCCTCCTTGTATTCCAAAGGCTCGATAAGCGGCATGTTGCCGTAGCGCTTCAGCCCGTAGGTGTAGTAGATGTAGTCGAACTCGTCGGCGTTCACCTTCATGCGCTCATGAAGCGTGGCAAAGCGCTTGAGGAAGCTCGCGTAGTCATACTTCTCGCGATTCACCGCTCGAAGCTCGGCGATAAGGTTGCCAGCCCCCTCGCCTTGTTGAGCCAGATGAGTCTCGAGCTCAACTTGAATCTGGCGGCTGACTTGCTCCCATTGCCCGGCAAGCTCCTCGTCGATTGCCGAGTCGTGGCCGCTTACGCTTTCGCCGGCGCCGCCATCGCCGGAAGGCCCATCATCGCGCAGAGCCTCCGATTCCGATTCGGGACCCTCTCCCCCGTCGACCGCCTCTCCCGCGGACCCCCCTTCAGGTTCGGGCTTCGGAACCGCAACCGGACCACTACTGATCTCGTCGAGCTCCTCGACCCCGTTTTGCCTGGTAGCGGCACCGTCCTCGCGCGCCTCCCCCGTATCCTTCGTAGCCGTCGCCGACGATGCGTCGGTTGCACGCCCCTCGTCGCTTCCGTACCAGAGTCCGTGCACATCGTGGCGGAATATCGGGGCGAGCGAATTCAAGTCGACATGACTTCCCGTGTTCGAGAAGAAGTGGTACAGCCTCTCGGCCGTGATCACCCCACCTGCCTGGGCGCGCAGCACCCGCAGGGACTCCCTGGCACGACGGTCCATATTCGACGGGAAGGCCTTCCCAACCATGTCGAGCAGCATCGACTCGATCGCTATGTCGCACGCGACGTCCCACGGCTGGCGCAGCACCGAGTACAGCATGAACGGGTGGCGGAAGATACAATGGAACAGGCAGTGCGCCACGTCCCGCACGACCTCGTTTTGGGACAGGTTGAACCGATCGACCACGAAAACGGGGTCGAACAGCATGCGTCGACCGTCGCTTGCGATACCGTACATATCGAAGCACGGGACGAGGGGCATGCGCCACAGGGCCCGGTCGAGGAATCTGAACCGTATCGCCAGGGCCGATTGGGCCTCTTTGAGGATATCCGTCGCCACAGGCGTGTAGCGCTCGAATTTCTCGTAGCGTTTCTTCATGCGCTCTTCGCTCACAACGCCGATACGCTCGACGCTTTTAGCGTGCCCGATACCCAAGCGCTCGCGTTCCTTGAGTGAGAAGTCGGCTTCCAGGATGGGCGTTTCGTCTTTCATGGTCGCACCTCCTTGCTATAGGTTGAAGTCGACGCCCGAAGGCGCGCCGAAACGGTGCTTCAGCTCGAACAGGTACGCGCTCAGCTGCGCGTCTCCCGCACCAGCAGAGCGGTCAGCCTCGGCCGCCACCTCTTCAAGCGCGAGGGTGCCGTCTTCGACGAGGAACGCAATCGCGTCGATGTCGCCCGCACCTGCAAGGTAACGGCACACCTTCGAAGCCCGATGGGAAACGATGCCCCGGTACACTTCCCGCATACGCTCGTCCAAATAATTGCCCGATCGCAGCCGTGCAACGGCAGCAGGCGCGAACTCGTCGATGGCTGACGAATGCGTCACCCACGAGTCGTAGTACGGGTAGTTGAACACCGTGCCGTCTCCGTCGGTCCCGAGCAGAAGCGTTTGGGCCCGGAAATTCGTCGTCAGGCTCGGCACGCGGAATTCCTCCCATTCGCGGCTGCCGTCCGGGCGCTGACACTCGACCCGCATATGAGGAATGGAACACCGCGTGGAAAACGCGCTCGTGCAGATGCTGTGCAGATGCCCGTGTACTACGAGCCGGTCGATACCGCGGGCACCGCAAAACGCGAAGGGGGCAACGCGGTTCACCGCATCCGGAATCGTCACGTTGTCCTGCGGCCCAAGGTATAGAAGGCAGCTGTCACCTCCGGCGTCGCCGCCCCCTCGTTCGCAGAGCAGCCCGCTTTCCAGGTAGAAGACGGGGTTGCCCTCGTCAAGATCCACGGACTCAAGCGGGTGCCCCGACTTCATCATTCCCTCACCCTGCACGAGAAGCGCCGAGCGCCCGATTGTGCGCACATTGCGGGAAAGGCGCAATCTGGAAACATCGGTGTCCATGAAAGCGGCAGCGCCAATCGACTCGAGCGACTCGGGAAGAGCCACTTTCCTCAACACGCGCGCCCCGCGAAACGCCTCGTCACCGATCGTCCGCACCCCTTCGGGCACCTCGACCGACCGAAGGCGCCCATGCCAGCAACAGGCGCGATCGGCTATGGCGCGCGTTCCCGGGCGCACCGCATAGGCCTCCACGTCGCCGATAAGCTCGACGAGCGCATCGGCTGCGTACAGCCCGCCCTTCTCGTCGATGCGATACGTCCCATTGCCCGGAGCGACGGTGATCGCCCCGAACCCAACCCGCTTCTGAGCAGGGGTGAGTCCGAACGCCGCGCGCCCGATATGCTCGACGCTCTCCGGGACATAAAAGCTCTTAATCGCCGTGAGCGAAAACGCGCCCTCCCCGATCGTTCGAAGGCCGTTCGAAAGCTCGCAGCTGACAAGATCACGGCACGAGAAGAAGGCCCTGTCTTCAACCGTTTCGACGGACGGAGGAATCGCGATTTTCCGAACCCCCGACTTGGCGAACGCGAGCTTTCCTATCCTGATCAGCGAGCCGGGCAGGCACACCCGCTCCAAACGCTCGGCAGAATCGAACGCATGGTCACCGATCCGCTCACACCCTTCGGGAACGGAATATTCCGCAACCGAAGCGGCGAGACGCACGAGCGTTTTGCCATCCTTCGAGAACACGGCGACGCCGTCGGTCGAGAAAAGCTCGTTGCCGGAATCGATCGAAACACGCCTTAACGCCTCGCAGTCGCGAAACAGCGTCGCGCCGAAAGCAGCTACTTTCCTCCCATCGATTTCCGAAGGGATGAACGCGTCGTCCGCCAAGCCATCGTAGGTATCGAGGCGTAGCGTTCCGTCTTGAAGAATCGAGTATTCGAATCCGCCATAGCGCAGTTCGACGATGTCGGGCCGCTTCTTGTCGTAACCGTCGTCGCTCTTCGCCCGCCCCTCAACGCGATAACCAGAAAGCGCGGGATCATTGATGAGATCCCGGTTGCGAAGTTCGACGGGATTCAGGCGCAAACCGTCTCCCGACCTCCCCCCCGGGGAGAAAGGCAATATGCTGTTTTTTAACTCGACATTCACTGTTCGTTGCACCTACAATTGTCTCAAATTGATACTCGAGAGGAGTATCAATTTCCTTGACTCACAATGACGCCGATTGGGGGATCGGATCACCATGAGCAAAACCAACCAAAACCTCGACATCGACTACGCGGACGATTTACGCCTTATCAAGTTGATGTCTGAAGACGAATCATTCTGGGAGCATATCTTCGACGCGAAGCTCGACTTCCTGAACAACGGAACCGATCCGCGCACGTCTCCCTACGTAAGGCCCGAAATCGCGCAGTCGTGGATCGACTCGAAGAGCGCCGGGCTCGAACCCGACCGGCCCATACTCGGGGAATACGCGACAGACGAATACGTGAGCCTCGCGCTCGAAGCGAATAAAGCCCTCATCGACGAAACCGCAGAGAAGCTGCGAACCGTCGAGTCGCTCAACATCGAGAACGACTACGTGTTCGAGCTCATGAACCTGGATGGGCTTTCCCTTCTCCAAGTGGGAAACTTGGAGCTTCACAACTTCGCGGCGAAGAAGTACCTTCTCAACATCGAGAACGCCGGCACGAATGCCCACGACCTCTGCATGAAACATCGCCGTCCCTTCGCAGTGATCGGCCCCGAGCACTACTGCTTCGGGCTCCAAGAGCTCATCGCTTGCGCGGCGCCTATCCTCGACCAGTATGGAGACCCACTCGGCGCGCTGCTTCTCACGCAGAAAATACCCGATCGGATCACTTCGACCGAGAAGAAGCTGCTCATCCATGCCATGAGCCTCGTGTCGACGATCGCCAACACGATCAGCTCGCAATTGCGCATCAACACGTACCGTTCCGACTTGGAAACCGCCGAAGGCGAATACGCTCAGGCAAACAGCTTCGCCCACCTTTTCCAGAATCTCTCGAAAAGCCTCGTCGACATCACCAAAGAGGCAACGATCATCATCAACGGCAACCTTAAGATCGTCTATGCCAATCACGATGCGGCGAAGATTCTGCTCACTATCCCCGAGCAGCTTGTCGGCAAGTCGATTCGCTGTCTGTGCGATCTAGGGGAAGACGAAAAGGTACGGCAAGATTTCTCGAATGGGAAGAAGTACACCTTCGATGCCAACGACCGCCGCTATTCGCTCATCCCGCGCGAGATCCGAAGCGGCGAAGACGATTCGGATTCAAACTATATCCTCCTCCTTCGAGAAATCGCGCCGAGAGAAGCCGGATCCGATGCGCCGAAAAAAACCGTCGGCGACACCGCGCCCATCACCTTCTCGCAAATTCTGGGAAGAAGCCCGCAAATCGGCCGCACGAAAAAACTCGCCCACCGGTTCGCCCTCATCAACGAGAACGTCCTCATCACCGGTGAAAGCGGGACAGGCAAGGAGCTGTTTGCCCAGGCGATCCATAACGCATCTCGCCCAAGCGGGCCGTTCATGTCCATCAACTGCGCCGCAATTCCCCCGAACCTCATTGAAAGCGAGCTTTTCGGCTACGACAGCGGCAGTTTCACCGGAGCGGACAAAACCGGCAAACCCGGAAAGATCGAACTTGCGAACGGAGGCACGCTATTCCTCGACGAAATCGGAGACATGCCCCTCGAACTGCAGTCGACCCTTCTTCGCGTGCTCGAGAACAAACGCGTCATGCGCGTCGGGGGCAAGAGCTACAAGCAGGTAGACTTCCGCTTGATCTCGGCTACAAACAGGGACTTAACGGAAATGGCGGCAAACGGAAGGTTTCGCGAAGACTTGCTCTACCGCCTTTCCGTGCTGTCGATAGGGCTTCCGCCCTTGCGAGACCGAAAAGGCGACGCCCTTTTCTTTGCCAACTACTATTTGGGCGAATGTGACTCGAAAACAAGTTACGGCAAGGCCGTTTTTTCCGACAGCGCTTCCGCCTTCATCGATTCGTACTCCTGGCCGGGCAATGTTCGTCAGCTCAAGCATGCCATCTATTCGGCTTACTACACGTGTGAGAAGGGCATTATCGAACTCGGCGACTTTCCCGCCTATCTAATCAATGACGAGAAAACCGTTTTCGCGCACCACCCCGACATGCAAAATGATCCGTCTTCAACTATCAAGGTTCTGAACAAAGACGATTCGCCTGAAACGACGCTGAGCCACTCCCGCAAGGAAGCATCCACCGGCATTGCTGAATCGCCGCTGCCCACCCTGTCGTTGCAAGAGCTTGAGCGCCTCGCCATCAACGAAGCGCTCAAGCGAACGAACAACGACGTTCTTCAGGCCTCGAAGTTGCTCGGCATCAGCAAGGCAACAATGTATCGAAAGCTGAAGAAACTCTAGCGAAATCACGTCCGCTTGCTTTCCTATGCCACGTCCTCAGTCGCATAGGTCTTCACAAACGCGAGAAGAATCGCAGCAGCGATGCAGCAGCCAGCGATAGCCCAACCAGCTGCCGTCCAGCCAAGACTTTCGGCGACCGCGCCGATAATCGGCGGCCCGACGAGAATGCCTGCGTTGAACCCGATGCAGACAACGCCAGTTGCGACGCCTGCCAGTTCGGGCTTCTTCACTGTCTGCGCCGTCATGGTCCACAAAACGCACGGGAAGCCGGAATCCATGAAGCCATACACGATGGTAAAGATGACGAGCGGCGCCGGGTTGTCGAGCGTCAACCCGAACACGGCGACGACGCCGTACGCCACGAGCGCCGCCATGCCGAAAAGCTTGCGTTTCTTGATATGGTTCAAGAGCATGCCCATGATGATCGCGGCAACCACCGCCGCAAGCGAAAAGTAGCCGACCCACGAGTTGGCGCCCTCGCCGATGCTCGGCACAGTAGCCCAATACGTGGCAACCCAGTTCACGAAGCCGAAGCACCCAATGCAGAACAAGAAGGTGACAAGAGCCATAATCCACGTCGAAGGAGAGCTCATTCCCTCTTTAAGCGACACGTTCTCGCTTTCGACATCGGCATAGCTCTCTTCAGGACGCGGGCTCTTAACGCACAGTACGTAGAAAATCAGCGCAACGACACACGCAGCCAAGCCGAACCACCACATACCCTGCCAACCGAAGTTCGACGTGAGGAATGCGGCAAGGAAGAACATAACCGCCTGCGCGCCCATCTGATACACCGCCCAAATGCTCATGGGAAGGCCACGTTTCGCCTCGGGAAACCAACTCGCGATGATGGACGGGCCGATGACCGAAATAAGGCCGACGCCAACTCCCTCGATAACGCGACTGATCATGAGAATCGCGATGTCGGTGGTCAGCACACCCAGAAGCGAACCTGCAATCGCGCACACGAGCGCGATGACCCCGCTCTTCTTCGGTCCGAGCTTATTCAAAATCACGGATGCCGGTAAAGCCATGATGATGCCCACCAAAGAGAATAGCGAGCTAAGCCAGCCTGCCGTCGCCATATCGATGCCGAAAGCACTTTGCAGCGTTGTCATGCAGGGCGCAACCTTGTTTTGAACCAGGGCAAGAGCTATGCCAGCGAAAATCGTGACAAGCGCGACAACCCATGCTTTCTTTCCGTTCATATTCCCTCCTCGTTAAATCCTTGCAACGTCAATCGAGGATTCAAGCTTTGCCTTGGTTCCAAACAGTTTTGCTTTCAATCAAGGCTGGCGCCGAGCATCGAACATTGCCCGGCGCCCATTGAACACAACTTGCAGTTACTGCGCCGCAGCCTGTTCAGCAGCGGCTTCCTGGTCCATTGGCACAACACCTTCGGAATGGCCGTGATAGTAGGTCTTCACAAAGAAGAACAGCACCGCACCGATGATGGAGGCGATCGCCAGAGGAATCGTCGCCGCCGACCAACCGTAGTTTTCGATAAAGAATCCAGTGATCGGAGGACCGAGCAGCGTGCCGATGTTCAATCCGACGTTGAGAATGCCGATTGCTGTACCAGAATTCTCAGGCTTCTTCGCAGTCGACGGGATAAGCGTCCAATATACTGTGGGGATGGAGCCCTCGAGGAACGGGTAGATTATGATAAACGGCAAAAGCAGCGCAGGGTCGTCCATCCGGAAGCAGAAGAACAAGATGAACGTATACAGTGCAAAGCCGATCACGCCGACGAAGCGGCGCTTCGTCAAAGGCACCTTGTTAAGAAGCCAGCCGATGAAGATAACGACCGGAACCTCAATGGCGTACATAATCGAAACCCAAAGGTTCGAAGCGCTCATATCTCCACCGTAGAAAGCCTGAGCCCAGTACAGCGAAATATAAGTTGCGAATCCAAAACAGCAGAACGTGAAAATCGTTCCGCAGAGAGTCAGAATCCACGTTGACGACGATTTGAAGCCATCGCCGAAATGGAATTCCTCGTCATCTTCCCCTTCAGCATAATTCGGCATTCCGTCGTGCGGCTCCTCAACCTTCCATTGGTAGAGAATGAGGGCCACAACGCACATCGCGAACACGAACCACCATACGCCCTGCCAGCCGAACGAGCTCGAAATCCCGCCGCCTACCAGGAACAGAATAGTCTGCGATGCCATCTGCCATGATCCCCAAACGCCCATAGGAAGACCGCGCTTCTCAGCGGGAAACCACATGGAGATAATCGCCGGGCCGACGACAGCAATCATGCCGACGCCGACGCCTTCGAGAACGCGCGTCGCCATGAGCATCCACAGCTCGGTGGAAAACGCGCCAAGAGCCGAGCCGATCGCAGCGCAAAGAAGCGAGATAACGCCGATCTTCTTCGCACCTAATTTACGCAAAAGCCAGGAAGCAGGAATCGCCGTGATCATGCCCATAATAGTGAAGACCGAGGTCAACCAACCGGCATCGGTTTCTCCAATATTGAAATAAGCCATCACGACGTCAATGCAAGGTGGTACTTTGTTTTGCGCACTTGCGAGCGCAAGGCCGCCGAGAAAGGCAATTACGACAATCGCCCAGGCGGTTCTAACATTTTTCTGTTTCGTTGACATGATGTCCCCTCCATGAAACAGAACAACCCGCTCGAGATTGCGCTAGCGTCAGAGACACCCCTGAGCGTATGATACTCGATCAGGAAATAGACACTTCGAGCAATATGCTCGAGAGAGGTTGTTCTGGAGCCGCGCTTCCCCTTCAGCGCGGCTCCATTAACAAAATGAAGAGCTATAAAACGACCGTCACTCTAATAGCAACATGCTAGAAACGGGATCGCGTCCGGCCATGCTATTTTGCTTGCCTGACAAAGAGAGCTTTCCGTCGAATCAAGCCCCTCACCTGGAGAAGTCCTCTTCACGTTGCATAGTCTTGACATGCTATCCCCTCTCAACCGCATAATGCAGGAGAACTAGGGTTCAAACTTATCCTAAAAAAGGAATGGCCCAACAACCCGAAAGCGAAACTATTCACTCGCAAATTCGTATCCGCAAGACTTGCAATTCTTGCGCGATCCAAGCACATAGCTTCCGCATTCCGGACAAATCTTTATCCTTCCTTTTTCAAGGCACTCGTCGCATAAAGGCCGAACGAACGGCGTGCAGAAAAAGCAAGACTTCTTTACCTCGGCGTTAAGATGGGTGACAACTTTCGATTCATCATGAACGACTGGAGCCCCACATTTTTTGCAAAACTCCCGCTCATACGGGTTGTACCAGCCGCAATTCGGACACTCAACGGGAAATTTAATCTCGGCCTTTTTATGGCAGCGACTGCACCATGGACTGCATGTTCTGCAATTAGGCATCGCCATCACCTCGCAATTAAATTTCCTCGCCACCCATAATCACGTCATGCAAGCCTACACTTGCGGAGGTTTCGGAGCGCCGGGAGCCTTTGGCGCTCCAGGAGCAGAAGGAGCCTTATGGTCGAGGCCCTTCGGGGTCAAAGAGATATTGGCCGGTGCAGAAGGCTGCGGAGCCTGATTCGCTGCAGCGGCGGCCTTGGACGGACCGAGATCGGCGCCGCACTTCTGGCATGTCTCGTTATCGGGCTTGTTGAAAGCACCGCACTCGATGCACTTAACTGCGGTGACACTGGTTGCTGGTCTGAAGCACATGATGTCTCCTTAGAATACGATCGAACAATTGAAAAGCCGGCGCTCCGCGAAATGGCGGGGAGTGGAGACGGAGCGCCGGCCCAAAGGGGGATTGAAGCGTTTAGGCCGCTGAGAACTTACTGCTCGGGCACGTAAATCCAAGTACGCGGGTTTTCCTTGGCCATGGCGGCGAGCTCGTCAACCGTGCCGTACTTCATGCAAGCGGCCTGGCAATGGTGCACACAGGTCGGGAGCTTGCCCATCGCCGTGCGCTCGGCGCACAGGTCGCACAAGCTCGTCGCAACCGGAAGGTAGGTGTACTCGAACTTGCCGTTGGGGTACTTGCGCGGGCCGTCCTCGAACAGCTTGATGCCATAGACGCCTTCGCCGAAGTTATGCTCGACCTTGCACGCCATCTCGCAGGAGTGGCAGCCGGTGCACCACTGGTAGTCAATCAGAATGCCGTACTTCTCAGCCATCTTAGAAACCTCCCTTGCGGGTCACGATCTCGCTGCAAGAGCAGTCGTTTTCCTTCGTGACCGGGTAAACCTTGCAAATCTGGTTCGCATACGGAGCGCCGTACAGTGTCGGTCCGGTAACGCCCTGAACCGTAAGGTTGTTGATGTTGGAATCGAACACGCCGAACAGATTCGGTTCTGCGCCCTCTTGCTCGGGGAACCACCAGCCATGCTCGGAGCGAACGGTATCCGGTTTGAGCGAGGCGTTGAAGCGAACACGCTGCTTCGCCTTGCCACGCATGTTCTCGACCCACACCCAGTCGCCTTCGCAGACGCCGAGCTTCTTCGCGGTCTCGGGATTGAGATCGGTCAACGGATCGGGGTGAGATTCGCGCAGGCGCGGGACCATGCGCTCTTCGGAATGGAAGTATTCCCAGGTACGGGCACCGGTGGTGAGCACGAACGGGTATTCTTCCATGAGTTCCGGCGTGGAAACCGGGGACTCAGGCGGCTCTTCGAAGTACGGCAGCGGGTCGAAGCCCCACGCCTCGAACAGCGTGTTGTAAAGCTCGCACTTGCCGGTGTTCGTGTTGAAGCCAGGCTGACCGTCGTCGCGCAGCCAACCGAGCTCGTACTTGCGGTACGCCCAGTCGTCGGGCCAGTCAATGACCTTCTCACACAGCTCGGGGAAGGTCTCGTCGGTCTTGTGCGGCCATCCGGCATGGAAGCGGTTGCCAGACTGGATCCACCAAGTCATGAGCTCGATGTCGTCGTTCCAGGGGAACAGTCTCGGGTTCAGACGCTTGCCAAGCTCAAGGATGATCTGCTCGTCGGACTTGGCTTCGTAGTAGTCGCCGACCTTGACGATAGAGCGCAGCGGCCACCACCACACACGAGCGGAGTTACGCTCGCAGCTCATACCGCAGGGAAGGACGATATCCGCGCAAGCGACGGCGGTCGGAGTCATGAAGACATCGACGACGACGTTGTAGTCGACGGAGCGCATCGCACGGTAAACACGAGGAGCGTCAGCGGCCATGTTAGCGATCGGGTTGGTGGACTGGATGAACAGCATCTTAATCGGGTAAGGCTCGCCCGTTTCGATGGCGTTCAGAACGGTATCGCCATTGGCGGTCGGGTCGAAGCCAAGCGCATGAAGCGGAGAGGTTTCAACGCCGAGCATCTTGCCGAGCATCTCATCGGAGAGATTCCACATACCGCAGCCGTAGGAGTCAGGGATGTCGTAGGCGCAGCGAGGAATCATCATGCCGCCAGGGACGTCGATGTCGCCGCAGATGGCGCCGAGGGAAAGCAGCGCCTGAGCGGTCGGAAGGCCGCAGACGGACTGGTCGACCTTAAGGCCCCACTGAATCGTGGACGGATTGCCCTTCGCGAAGGCGCGGGCCGCACCACGGATAAGCTCTGGGTCGATGCCGGCGATTTCGGCGGCGCGCTCGACCGGATACTCCTTGGCGCGCTCGGCGAGCTCGTCGAAGCCATAACACCACTTCTCGACGAAGTCGTGATCGTAGAGGTCTTCCACAATAACAACGCCGATCATCGAGATGATGACCGCGGCGTCGGTGCCGGGACGAACCGGCAGCCAGAACTCGGCCTTGGAAGCAAGCCACGTGCAAGACGGGTCGAGAACGATAAGCTTCGTGCCGCCTTCCTTCATGACGTCGACGATCCAATGCCCGAAGAAGCCGTCGCCGTTGGAGACCAGCGGGTTGTTGCCGACGATGAGCATGTACTCAGGGAAGACGTACTCGGGGTCGGCATAGCGCTTCTCGAGATGCTGCGAGCAGTCGGCCACGAAGAAGTCGCCCATGAAGCAGTGGCCCATGGTGGTACGGGGCAAATAGCATGAGTCGCCGGAAAGGAAGCCGAGAACGAAGTTCGGGCTGCCGAAGCCTGCGTAGCTCAGATACGGCGTCTGCCAGCAAATGTTGCGACCGGTGCCCTGCATGGAGACGATGCACTCAGGGCCGTAGTTTTCCTGGATTTCACGAACGTGCTTTACGATGTCGTCGTAAGCCTCATCCCACGTGATGCGTTCCCACTTGTTCTCTCCACGCTCGCCGACGCGCTTGAGCGGCCACTTGAGGCGATCGGGATGGTAGAACGTTTCGACAACATCGAGACAACGCATGCAGAGACGGCCCTGGTTGTATGGGCTCAGCGGGTCGCCCTCGATCTTCTCGACCTTGTTGTCCTTGGTGTAGTACAGAACGGAACATCCGTTGTGGCAGCCGGGTGCGGTCCACATGTTCGTACGAGTAACCGTGTACTCGCCTTCCTGCCACTGCCAGTCAGTTTTGTAGACGTCTTTGTTGACGCCTTCGAGCTCGTTGGTAAGCATACCTTGTTTACCCCTCTCTCACATCTCGTGAACTTACGAGTCCCCCTAGACTTCGCCATCCTTGAGAACCGGGCGGCGCGGCTTGGTCCAATCGCGTCCGGCCTTATCCTGGGCCTTCTGCTGCCACGCTTCCTTGTTCTTCTCGGGATCGGCCATCACCTTGTCCTTACGTGCTTGCTGGAAATCCCGATCCAGATCCTTCCTCTCCTCTGGCATCTTGTCCTCCTCTCAAGACGACTCCTTTACGCGTTTTTCAGCGCGGACCCCATGCCTCGCCCTGCGCTTTCGCGCTTACCCTACTAGTTGCAAAAGCCATGCCAAAACTTGATTTTCATTGGGATTTCTTTAGAGAAAAGTCTTATAACGCCTGATGAAATGCGCAAAAATATTTTCATCATCTATTTTTCTGCACTAGGTAAGATACGAAGGATTCTCACTTTGAGATAGTTTTTTGTCTCAAAGTGAGAATGGAGTTTCACATTGAGACGCTCGCATCACCCTGCAAGCCGACGTTGGGCAAAGACATCGTACAATTATTCGGCATGGTCGAATAATTGACCATCAGCAAGTGTTTGTTTGCTAATATATAGGCGCTTAACAAATATAGGGTTCTTCAAAGGAGGATTTCATGACCAAGTCGATTAGCCGCCGTTCGTTCGTCGCGGGCTCCGCCGCCCTCGCCCTGTCCCTCTCCGCGGGCCTCGCCGGATGCGCCTCATCCACCTCAAGTTCATCGAGCGCCCAAGGCGACTCCTCCGCCAAAACCGATTCGAGCCTCGTCGGCCCCGATGGCGTCGATCACAGCCCGCTCGACCTCTCGAAAGTTGGAAGCGACGAATACACCGTCCGCCTCGGCATGACGAAGGGCAACCCCAACCCGGTCGCCGTCATCAACGCCTACCAGGAAGGCTACTTCGACGACGAGAAGGTCAACGTCGATTTGACCATCGTCGAGGACATGGGCACGGCGTACTCCTCGGTCGCGACCAACGACCTCGACATGGTCGTGGCCATGAACCTCGCGCTGAACCGCATCGCGGAAGGCGAGGAGAACCTCTACATGACAGGCGGCATCATGTCCGAAGGCGGCGTGTGCGCCGTAGCGCCCGATTCGAACATCACCCTCAAATCCGCCGAAGACTTCAAGGGCCTCACGATCTGCGGCATCCAGGCCGACTCCGAGCTCATCGTGATCGAGGCGCTGCTCCTGAACAGCGGCCTCAAGCGCGGCGAGGACTACAAGGTCATCTACACGGAAAGCATGTCCGTCGGCTGCGAGAACGTGCTCAAGGGGACGGCCGACGTCGCTATCTTCAACGGCGTGCCGGTTTACATGATCGCCGTCAAGTCGGGTCTCAAGATCGCCGCATACAACGAGGACCTCGTCGGGAAGTATCCCTGCTGCCGCATGACGGTGAACAAGGCAATGATCACCGAGCACAACTACGCACTCACCCAGTTCATCGTCGCCGAGCTGCGCGGCTACAAGCTGTTCAAGGAGAACAAGGAGCAGACGATCAAGAACCTCGTCGCCTTCAACGGCGTCGATGCCGAGTCTCTCGAGGCGGTCTACTACGGCACCGACAGCTTCCGCACCGCAATGGAAATCGTCATGGACCCCCAGGTCGACTACATCAAGAGCTACTTCGAAGACTACAAGACCTGCGGCTTCATCGACAAGGACACCCCCTACACCCTCGACGACTACTTCTACAACGAGGCGTACGTCGCTGCGCTCGACGTCCTCGCCGAGCGCGAGCCCGACGAGAAGCTCTGGAAGGAAATGAAGGAGCGCTATCCCAAGGAGAACACCACCTACGGCTACAACATGTAGCTTGAACCCCTTTCGCCCCCGCTGACCGAAAGGAGCGGGGGCTTTCGGTCAGCGGAACCCCGTAAAACCCAAGGAGCGCCTGTGGGAAGAATCGAAGCAAGGAACCTCACCTACGACTACGCCGACGGCTTCACGGCGCTACATGACCTGAATTTCTGCATCGAAGACGGCGAATTCGTCTGTGTCGTCGGCCATTCCGGCTGCGGCAAGACAACGCTGCTCAGGTTGATTTCCGGCCTGTCGCCCGCAACCTCGGGAGAGCTGACGCTCGACAGCAAGCCGATCGA
Organism: uncultured Ellagibacter sp.; assembly: GCA_934654815.1. Lineage (GTDB taxonomy): Bacteria > Actinomycetota > Coriobacteriia > Coriobacteriales > Eggerthellaceae > Ellagibacter. Next base: position 66,341 of record CAKUGU010000003.1, on the reverse strand, counting down.
GGGCCCGGGGCTCGATCGCGCGGTGGTGTTCCAACAGTATTCACTCTTCCCCTGGAAGACGGCGATCAAGAACGTCGAGTACGGCATCCGACAGGCCCACCCCGAGCTGAGCAAGACCGAGGCGAGGCGAAACGCCGCCCAGGCGCTCAAGAACGTGGGAATGGGCCATGCGGCCGATCTTTACCCTTACCAGCTTTCCGGCGGCATGAAGCAACGCGTCGCCATCGCGCGCGCCCTTGCGCTCGACAGCGACATCCTGCTTCTCGACGAGCCGTTCGGCGCGCTCGATCAGCACAGGCGCTCTCAGCTGCAGAGAATGCTCCTCGATCTGTGGGGAAGCGGCGAGCATCGCAAGACGGTCGTGTTCGTGACGCACGACATCGACGAAGCGATCCTGCTCGCCGACCGCATCTTCTTCATGCGGCCAGGGGAAATCACCGAGGTGCTCGACGTCGATCTTCCCCGCGACCGAGACGCCGCAACGCTGGCCGAGAACCCGCGATTCGGAGAACTTCGCCGCGAGCTTTTGGAATTGTTCTCGCTCGATATCGATCAGGAGGACGCTCATGAAGATTAAAGAGCTGCTCAACCCGGCGTTCATCCTGTCGCATGTGGTTCTCATCGCGCTCTACGCGACCATTTCCATGCCAGGCGCGCTCAAAACCAAAAGCCCCGTCGCGTTCTGCGTCGCCATCGCGCTTATCGAGGCGCTGTTCGTCGCGCTGCAGGTCTACCACTGGAGACGCGGGACGATCAACCGCCATGCGGGCGAGGTCATCGCCTTCCTTTGGGCCGTCCTCCTGGTGTGGGAAGTGGTCACCTCGAAGCTGAAGCTGATGAACGTGGTGATCTTCCCCGCCCCGGAAAACGTGTTCGCCGTCTTTCCCGCCAACTGGCAGGAGATGCTCGTGAACGCGGGGTACTCCACCGGCATCCTTGTCATCGGATTCGTCATCGGCACGGCCGCAGGCATCCTGCTCGGCCTGTTCGTGGGATGGCATCCGCGCCTCAAGACCTTCTTCTTCCCCATCGCGCGCATCTTAGCCCCCATCCCGCCCATGGTGTACGCGCCCTATGTCGTCATCATCCTGCCGGCTTTCGAGTTGACGTCGGTCACGCTCGTAGGGCTCGCGATCTTCCTTTGCGTATTCCTGAGCACCATCATCTCGGTCTCCCAGGTGAACGAGAACATCATCGACTCGGCACGCACTCTCGGCATCGGCGGCTCGAAGATGGTCCTGGAGATCCTCCTGCCGAGCGCGCTTCCCGCCTACATCGACGCGCTCAAGGTGAACGTCATCATCGCGTTCATGATGCTCGTGTTCGCCGAGGCGGTCGGCTCGAACTTCGGCATGGGGCATTGGATCAACCTCTACACGCACTACGGCGACTACGCGAAGGTGTTCGCGGGCATATTCGAGATGGCCGTCGTCGTGCTGATCGTCAATGTGGTCGTCGAGAAGATCCAGGCGCATTCCATTCGCTGGAAGATGGATTAGGGGAGCTTGACCTTGCGGCGCGCCGGCGGACGGTGCATCGCATAAACTATACGGGGTAAGCGAAACGCAAGTTCTCGCTACTATAGACCAATTGATGTGTTTAAGACGCAGCAAGAAGCGTGAGAAAATCTGCGACGTTAGCAACAGGGATTTCTATCTTCTGATGACAACCTTCCTCTGTCAACACCGGCAGCATAGCGCACATCACGAGACGCGCGCTTGACTCGCCGATTTATTTGAACACGAGACACGGCTTATGAATCGTCACTGAATCACAAATTCAGAGACAAATATTTTAGAAACGCTTGCGCTTTTGCGTTGCCAACGCGCGCAAGGGCGAACGAGGTGGAGACAAGTCTCTCGTCGACAATAACCTGATGGCAGATATCCTCGCGCGACGCAAGGCACTGGTTGTTGACCATCCCGATTGAAGTAAGCATGACAGACCTTGAATCGAAGTCGGAAAGGAAATAGGAAGCGGGAGAGGCTATGTCGAAGTGGACGGGTTTCAGAAACGGCGTCATGTCGTTCTCTTCGAACAACGCCTTTGTCGCCGCCCTCATGTAATCATAACTACTTGAAACGCTCGTCATGATAGGTATCCTATCAAGATCTTCAAGCCGGATGTTGTCGTTCCTCGCAATCCTGTTATCGTTTCGATACCAAACGACCAGGGGAGCCGACTGTAGCTCGACGGCACTTACCCCGTTCTCGGATAGACCTTCCAGATACCGGGAGCAATCGCCGAAGCGAAGATCGACTGCGACATCAAACGCATCGTCGTCCAAAGACTCGATCGGATTCGCCCCTACGAGCTTCGAAAAGGTTATCTCTACCTCGGTATTTGCCTTATGGTAATCCCTTCCCATCTGGAACAAGATGTCGTTCGCCGAGTTGCCTTCAAGAAACATGGCTATCGAGAGCGATTTCTGGGGCTGTTTCTGCAGTTCCCTGCATCGCTTTAGGCAATCCTCCCATATGGCGATCATGGTGGAGGTCTCCTGCGCAAAGTATCTCCCCGCAGGAGCCAGAGAAACTCGCTTGGGGTCATGGTTTATCAGCTCAATCCCCGTCTCGCTTTCAAGCTCCGCCATATGCTTCCCAAGGCACGACTGCGTCATGTGCAGCTCCCTCGCGGCTTTGCTGAGGTTCTGGGTAAGAGCGAAAACCTGGAATTCCTTTAGTAGCTCAATGTGCACGCATGCCCCTCACATAGATGCCATCCCCCTTATCGATTATACTTCATCCGTCGCGAAATCCTGCGCATGGCCAAAGAGAAAGGGCTTGCGACGGACGCCTTGGACATGAAGATGGGGACGGGGCGTCTCCGCCCCGTCCCCATCTTCGCAAAGAGTTAGCTGACTGCCTATGCGGGCTTAGAAGCTACGCCTCCTCGACTTTGTCCCACTTGATCTTCCCGATGAAGGAGCATGCGGCGACGAGAAGGATGCCGATGACGACGATGATGACCATCGCCGCAATGAGCGCCGCATGGTAGGAGCCCAGCGTCTGGTAAACGAAGCTGATGATGGTGCCGCTGATTCCGCCCATGAGGCCGTTCACGGTCATGAGGTTGGAGAAAATCTTCGAGTAGTCCTTGTTGCCGTACAGGTTGCGCACGACGAGCGGGTACCCAACTGAGACGAGAGCGTTATGGCTGCCGAACAGGAAGGCGCCGATAAGCAGAGCTGCAGATGCGGGCACGAACGCCCAGAGCGCAAAACCGATAAAAAACGCCGCAACGAACACAATGAAGGTCGCCTTCAAGCCTGCCTTGCCCTGCATGAACCCGAACACGATCTTTCCGAGAATGTTGCCGACGGCCGCAACGGAGATCATCGACGCGCCGAGCATCGCCGCCGACTCCATCCCCACGATGCCGCCGACGGCCTCGGTCGCGATGGCGACCTGGTTGCTGTTGAATCCCATGCCGATCGAGGTGAACAGAATGACGAAGGCCATGATCCAAAAAGGTGCGGTTTTCAGCGCCCTGGAGCGAGCGACGCCCTGCCTCATTGCATTTGCTTCCTCGGCAGCGAGTTTCGCGTCGAAGCCGTACGGCTCGAGCCCCTTATCCTCTGGCTTGAACTTGAATACGAACAAGGTCCACGGGACGAGGCAGACGACGATGAGCACAGCGTTGATCTGATAAGCGGTCTGCCAGCCGAGGTTCTGGAGAATCATCGTGAATAAAGGCGCCCAGCAGAAGGTGCCGACGCCGGTGAACGCCGCCGCGATGCCGAGAACCTTCCCGCGGTGCTTTTTGCCGAACCAGTTCCCCAACAGCGTGGGGACGGTCAGGGTCGCGATGCAGGGCATGGCGAGCCCGAGAACGCCCCCCCAGATATAGAACCACTGCACGCTGTTGCCGAATGAGAACATGAACACGGCGAGCGCGAGCAGAACCGCCGAAAGCGTCGTCACTACGTTGATGTTCTTCGTCTGGATCGCCTGCCCCCAGAAGGAAGTGGCGATGCAGGACACCACGGAGCAAATCGTCATCCACAGCATCCAGTCTCCCGGGCCGACCCCGATCGACTTGGAAACCGGGAGAAGGTACACGCCGACGATGCTGATCGAGGCCGCCATCGAAGCGGCGTTTACGAAGCAACATCCTATGAAAACCCACCATGCGTAATGCATCTTTGCCGTTTTAGACATTTTCTTACCTTTTCTCTTGGTTCCGCTTAATAGAAGCTTTCACAGGAAGCCTGCCCCCTGGAGGGGTAGGGGCAGGCTTCCCGCATCGAGGGCATCGGCCGAGTTTCTTGTCGTAGCCGACTCCACAGCCGGCGCAGCCGATAAGCCCGTCATCGCGACCACGCTCGCGAGCAGCTCGGTCGCACGCCCCGCAGCCGGCGCAGTAGATGCACATCTACTCGACCGATTCGAGACGCAGCCAGTACGTTAGCTCCTTGCCTGCGAAGGGGTGGTTGAAATCGAGTGTGACGAGCTGAGCGTCCGCATCGACGACCCTTACGGGAATGGCTCTGCCGCTGACGGGGTTCGTCCAAGACACGATATCCCCAACTCCCACGCCCTCGAATGCAGGGGAAAGGGTTCGGGGGTATATCTGGACACCGTCCTTGTCGTGCTCTCCATACCCAAGGGAAGGCGGGATGACAACCGTCCGCTCCTCGCCCACGTTCATTTCGAGGAAAGCCCTGTCGAGCCCTGGAGGGATGTCCCCAACCCCCAGCACGAGTTCGATGGGAACTCCCTGACTGCAGTCATCTAGAGGCTCTTCGCCCGTGATCCCGCCTTTGTAGAAGACCCGGGCCTTCATTCCGATACGGCTGTTCTCGCCCATTTCGTCTCCCCCTCGCATTTCCTAGTCGTTAAGCTCGGTCACCCTGCGAACGTCCGAGTCGTCGCGATGCGTCGCGAACTCGACCTGGCCATACGCCTCGACCTCGATTGCTGCGGCACGGCGGCGCGTGCCGTCGTCCTTTCGCTTGGACTCGAACTTGCCGCGCGCCTCATAGGGTTTGAACTGAGGAACGAACAGGACCTGCTTCGGCTTGTCTTCCATAAGTGAGGCGAGCTCGGCGACGGGGCCGTACTTCATGACGTCCGCAAGACAGTGATGAACGCATATCGGCTCCCTGCCCTTGCTCGTCCGATCGGCGCACAAATCGCACAGATCGGTCGGGACGGGAACCTTGTTCCAGTTCATGTGGTCTTCCTCGATCTCCCAGGGACCGTCGTCATAAACCCTGATGCCCCATTTCCCAACCGGGTAGCCGTGCTCCTCTTTGCAGGAGACCTCGCACGACTGGCATCCCGTGCAATACTCGTAGTCGATCAAAAGTCCGTATGCGGTCATGGCTACACCAGCTTTCCGAATTTGTCCCAAACGAGCTTCATGTCAGTGTCGTAGTTCTCTGAGACCGGCTCCACATTGCAGAGCAGGCATTTGAAGGGAGCCCCGAATCCCATTTTCCCGAAGTGGAAGTTGGGAACGAGATTGTTGATGTTCGATCGGAAGGTCCCGTAGAGGTAGGGAGCATTGCCGTCCTGTTCGGGGAACCACCAGCCATGCTGGGCGTGCACGACACCCGGCTTGACGATTTGGGAGACCTTGGCCTTGAGGAGCGCCTCGCCAAACTGGTTGGAGACCTTGACCCACTGTCCATCGGTCACCCCGGCGGCCTTCGCATCATCGGGATTGATTTCGAGCAGCGGGTCGGGGTTGAGCTCACGGCAGTATGGGATCTGGCGATTCTCAGAATGGAAGAAAGCGTACGTTCTAGCGCCCGTCGTCAGGACGAAGGGGTATTTCTCCAGCAGCTCAGGCGTAGATACAGGGCTGTATTGAGGCTCTTCATAGTAGGGGAGCGGTTGGTCGCCGAACTGATGAAACGCATACGACCACAGCTCGACGCGACCCGTCGAGGTGTTAAAGCCGGGCTTGCCGTCGCGGCGCAGCAGACCGGTCTCGTATTTACGATAGCCGACGTAACGCTGCAGCACGACTTCCTTCCTGATGTCCTCATATCGGTACTTCTTACCGAGGCGTAGATGCTCGATGAAATCCCTCACCTCGTCGTATTGCTCCCAAAGATGCGGATTCAGCACTTTACCGAGATTGAAGCAGAGCTCCATGTCGGACATGCCCTCGCCCTGTCTGAGGACTTCGTTCATAAAGCCCATGGTGACGGGCGATGAGCCGTAATGGGTCTGCACCACGCCCTCTCGCTCGGCGGCCGCGGCGAGAGGCAGGAAGATATCGCAGGTCGCCTGAGCCGAAGGCGTCATGAACGTATCGAAGGCTATGACGAACTCCATAGTATCGTTGATCGCCTTCATCCACCGCTGGGGTTCAGCCGACGTGCACGATAGAAGGTTATTCCCGCCGTAGAAACCCATCTTGATCGGATACGGGTCGCCCGTTTCCATGGCTCGGAGCGTCAGATCGCAATGCGAGTTGAGAATCAGGCCGCAGTAAGCGGGATATTCTTTGGCGCCGATCATCTTGCCGACGAGATCCTTGCCGAGACCCTCTTCGAAACCGAAGCCCGCCTCGTTCAATCCCATCGTCTTGTCGCCGATCCTGATGCCGCCAGGTACGTCGATGTTCCCACAAATGGCCATGAGGGCAATCAGGCAGTGGCCGACCTGCATGCCGTTCGCCTTCTGATCGAGGGCGAGACCCCAAGAAATCGACGCAGGAGTCGCCTCCGCGTACATACGGGCGGATTCGACGATCGTCTTGGCGGGAACACCCGTGATCTCCGCTGCCTTTTCCGGTGTCATCTCGGAAACGCGCTCAGCCAACTCGTCGAAGCCGTAGCACCAGTACTCCACGAACTCGCGGTCGTAGAGCCCCTCGGAGATGATGACGTTCAGCCAGGCCATGGCGAGAGCGCCATCAGTGCCGGGACGCAGCCTCAGGGCGTAGTCGGCGCGCGTCGACAGCCAGTTGCTTCGGGGGTCGACCACGATGAGCCTGGTTCCGCGTCTCATGAGGTCGATGAGCGCATGGCCGAACAAGCCGTCGGGGTTCGAGGGCAAAGGATCCTTGCCCCATACGACGACGCATTCGGGGATCTCATACTCGGGGTCGTCATAGCGCCCCGGCAGTCCTCCCGCGTAGTCGATCTCGGGATAGGCGACGCCGAGCAAATAGGACGAGGCCGCCATGCGGGGAATGTAGCATGCGTAGCCCGACTGCGTGTAGCAGAAGTTCGGGGTGCAGAGCATTCGGCTCCCGAAGGGGGCCATCGTACCGCCCTCGCGGCCGGTGCCGACGAAGCATACAATCGACTCGCGGCCGTACTGGGCAGTGATGCGATCGTATTCCCTCTTGATGATATCGAACGCCTCGTCCCAGGTGATCTGCTCCCAGGCGTCGACGTTGCCGCGTTCCTTAGGGTCGCGCTTCATCGGGTGGAGGATCCTCGATGGGTTGTAGATGTAGTCCTTGAGCGTGATGCAGCGCGCGCAGAGCCTTCCCTGCGTGACGGGATTGTTCTCATCGCCTTCAACCTTGACGAGCCTCCCGTCCTTGTCCGTGTAGCACTTCAAGGTGCACCCAACGGGATGGCAGCCGGGAGGCGACCACGGGCTCGTCCTCGTCACGGTGAGCCCGTCCTCTTCGAATCGCCACGGCTTGTTCAAGTCATTGTTTGTCTCGCTGATGGTGTACTCGCTGCGGGCGTTCAGCCGGTCGGGATGCCATGCTCGCATAGTTGGATTGTCTTTCCAATCCAAATACTCTTTCTCCAATTTGATCCCCTCTCGTTTGGTTGCCTCCGATTCCGCCGCCCCGCCCTTGCATCGGCGGGGACGGCGGGCTGATTCGTTGGAATTAGGGAACGTAAATGGCGATCTTCCCCTCGTCGTTCTCGGAAATGAGCTTAGCGACCTCCTCGGCTGGCACCACCTTTATCACGGCGGCGAGGCAGTGGAGCTCACAGAGCGGAACCTTCCCGTTCTCTATGCGCTCCTCGCATAGGTCGCAGAGCCTGGACGGGACGGGGACGTAGTCCCACTCCCACTTCCCGTCGGAGAACTTCGCAGGCCCGACCTCGTTAACCTTGATTCCCCATTCATCAAGCGGAAGATTCTTCTCCTTCCGGCAGGACACCTCGCAGGAGTGACACCCCGTGCAGTACTTGTAATCTATCAGCATCGCTCTCTTCGACATCGTTGACGCCTCCTTTCATTAGCTGTCGAGGTCATCGACCTTCGAGATCTTGCAGATGACGTTCTTGTACGGCGCCCCGTACCCGGTAACTCCGACCACTTCATGGGGGATGAGGTTGTTGACGTTCGCCTTATAGGTTCCGAACAGGTTGGGGGATTCCCCGTCCTGCTCGGGGAACCACCAGGCATGTTGGGCGTGGACGACGCGGGAGTCGACGGTCGGGCTAAGATGGGCTTTCTGGATGCAGCGGCCGATAGGGTTCTCCAACGCAACCCAATCGCCCTCTTCGATTCCGTGCTTGCGCGCTGTTTCGGGATTGATAGTCACAAGCGGCCACGGGTTGATGGCGCGCAACGAGGGAACCTGCCGATGCTCCGAGTGGAACATCGCTATGTTCCGCCCGCCAGTCGTCAGCACGAGCGGATATTCCTCTTTGACCTCCTGGGAAATCTTGTCGCTATACGGGCTGAAATACGGTTCCTCGAAGTACGGGAGCGCCTTCTCGCCGAACACGGGGTAGATGCTCGACTTGAGCTCAATCAGCCCTGTCGGCGTGTCGAACCCGGGGTTGCCATCGGCGCGAAGCTTGCCCGTCTCGTACTTGTGATACTCAAAGGGCTGCTGGTAGACGACCATGTCCTGAAGATCCTCGAATCCCCAATCGTACGCCGTATGGAGCTGGTCGGTGAAGAACTCCGCGGGCGTTTGCCATGGCCAGAGCTCTGGACGCAGCCTGTGCCCCAGCTCGAGCATGATTTCCACATCGCTTTTGCTATCGAGGGGCTCGACCGCCTTGCTCATCGCACCCAAGAAATGCGTGTTGCGGCCGAAGTGCGGCATAACGATGCCCTCGTGCTCAACCGAGGTGGATAAGGGGAGAACCAAATCGCACAAGGCCATAATGGAGGGGTTCATGAAAATATCTTGCGAGACGTTGAACTCAAGCTTGTTGAGAGCCTTTTCCCAACGTTTCGGCGATGCCGCCATGCACGTCAGCGGGTTCGTTCCGAACCAGTAGCTCATCTTGAACTGGGTCGGGGGATTCTCCATTTCGAGCCAATCGAGAGTCACGTCCGGAAGCGGGCCGGGGCCAGCGGCATCCCAACACTTGTACTTGTCGTCTAAGTCCCTGATGCGCTTGGCTCGAATCTCGTCGGGCACGGAATTCACGGTTTCGTAGCGCCACTTTCCCGTAAAGCTCGAGGGGCGAGCGAGCGTGATACCGCCAGGAATGTCCATGTACCCGCAGAGCGCGCAAATCGCAAGGAAGGTATGTCCCGCCTGAACACCGTTCGTCATCGTGTCAATCGAGAGCCCCCAAAGAGCTGACGAGGGTCGATTCGCGGCAAATGCCCTTGCCGCACCGCGGATAGTCTCCGCAGGAATCCAGCAGACCTCCCCCGCCTTCTCCGGCGTCCATTCGGCTGCGCACTCGGCGAACTCATCGAACCCGTAGACCCACTTTTCAACGAAGTCATGGTCGTAGAGGTCCTCGGAGATGATAACGTTGCACATCGCCAGCGCGAGAGCCGTGTCGGTGCCCGGGCGCAACTGCAGATGGTACTCGGCATGGGCGGCAATCCAGGTGACCTGCGGGTCGACGACGATCAGCTTGGAACCGAGCTTCATCAAGTCGACGAGCGCATGCCCGAAGAAGCCATCGGGGCTCGAGTATATGGGGTTTTTGCCCCAAACCAGAATATATTTAGGGCGCTCCCAACGCGGATCATCGTAACGATCCGGGAAATAGGCGGCATAATCGAGTTCCGGATAGCCCGCTCCGAGCTGAAAATTGGCAATCGTGCATCGCGGGCCGTAGCACGAGCCGCCGCTAAGTGTCATGCAGTAGTTTGGGGAGTTGAAGATGGCGTGGCAGTAGGCGGCCGAGTACATGGTGATCTCTCGCCCCGTGCCGGTGAAGGTCAGAATGCTCTCCGGACCTGGATTGGCCCAGTACTCCCGCGTCTTGGACTCGATGAGGTCGAACGCTTCATCCCAGGTGATCTGCTCCCACTTGTCCCTGCCGCGGTCCTCGCGGGCCCTTTTCATGGGATGCAGAATCCTGTCTTCATGATACTCGACCTCGTCGAGCGCGATGCATCTCGGGCAGAGCCTACCATGCGTGATGGGATGACTGGGGTCCCCCTCCACCTTCACGATTTTGTTGTCCTTAACCGTGACGATGATGCCGCAGCCGACGGGATGGTCGCCCGGTGGCGACCAGACGCAGGTCCTCACCTGGTGCGTACCATCACCAAGGTCCGTCACCCAACTCTTTTCCTCGTTCATTATCTCTCCTCTCGAATCAGCCGGCAGCAAGACCGGTCTTCTTCCCCGTATCGCACCGAAGCGCAAAACGGGAGCTCAAAGGGAACGCCTGCCCCGAATCGATGACCCATCCACCCTTGTTAAGGGAGCTTCTTCCATCCAGCCAGAACAACCACAAGCCCCAAGGCGAAGATCGGCGCCATAAAGAACTGCCCCGCGAACGCAAAGCTTCCGAAACTGGCGACGATGGCTCCGAGAATCTTCGATCCAAGAAGCGCCGCCATCTGCTGGAAAAACAGAACGATCGCCGTCGCAGCAGGTATATCCTCTGGGTGCTCAACGACCTTAGGGATAGCCGACCAAACCATCACGGGAATGATGCCGCCAGCCAGAGCGTTGCATATGACGACGGGGACGAAGCCCTCGACCGTAGTCGTCTGGAACACCAACCATGCGTATATCGTTCCGCCGATACAGCTCACGACCATGAGCTTCTTATTCGAACCGATCTTGTCGGAAATACGACCGGCAAGGGGGTTCACGAAGCATCCCACGATTGCCATTATCGAGATAATCGTCGACATCACATTCATGGAGATGTCCGTCTCCGCCGCTGCATAAGTCGTCAAAAAATTCGACATTCCGAGGAACGGCACTTCTTCGCAGAAGAAGATGATCCCGACAAGCCACACCGCCGGATTGCGAAGGACCTTCGCGAATCGCATGGGCTTCGGCCCCTCGGAAGGCCTCATCTCGACAATCTGCCCACCCTCGCCGAATTCGAACTCCGGCTCACGATACAGGACAATCAGCGCCACAAGAACGACAATGTTGAACGCGAGGCATATCGCCCAAACGGGATGATAGTCGCCGACGCTCGTATAGATTCCCGAGAACAGCCGGGGTCCGATGAGAAACGCCATCGTGACATAAATCGACCATATTCCCAGGGGAACGCCCCGTTTCGACGGAGGGAACCATGCCGATATGGCAGGCACTGCAGCGGTTCCGACCAAGCCGAACCCAATGCCTTCCACCACGCGGCTGAGAATAAACACCCCTATTTCCTGAGTCACATAGCCCATAATCCCGCCCACTATCGCGCAGACAAGCGAGATAACGAAAGTCATCCTATTTCCAATTTTTTGAACTATCAGGGCACCGGGAATAGCGAGAATAGCTCCGACCAAGTAGAACATGGCCATAACCGAGCTCATAACGTCCGTCCCAACGTTGAATGCGCCCATCAGTGCGGGCGAAAGAATCGAGACCTTCAGCATGTTGAGCGGCATGGCCACGCCGGTAAGCCACACAACGATTGTCACGACCCAGCCGTAAGCCCCTGGCCTGGACGCAATTCCCCCGCTCTCGTTCGCTTTAATGGATCCCATTTGCGCTCCTCCCCCTTCCATGGCACAGCCTGAAACGTTAGGGCTGCGCTTGCGGTTCGCAACTTATCCACTAATCGCTCGGCCTTGGCGCTCCAGGAGCCTTCGGAGCTCCCGGAGCTGCGGGCGGCATTGGCGCGCCCGGCGCCGCAGGAGGCACAGGGGACGGTCCCCCAGCAGCGCCCCCTGACTCGACTTTCGCTCCGCAGAAAGGGCATTCGTCGGGGAAGACCCCCAAAACGGCGTTAACTCGCTTTCCGCAATTTGGGCAATCGATAGATTGGTCGACGCCCGCTGGTCTGAAGCACATCGACTTTGCTCCTTTCGTCTAAACGCTGCCTGATGTAGCGTGAAGGGAATGGCTATATTTTTTTGTATGCTTGGATTCGAACCCCTTGATGATTGTAGGCGCGAGAGGCGGATTGTTGTTAGCGATAGATGCGCACCCCAAATAGCTCGAATTGGAACCAGACTATAGACGAACCGGAATATGAGATAATCCGGCGATAGCTGCAGATAGGAGCCATTCTTCAATCGCGAAGTATTAGGCCGGGAAAGAAAGGAGAAGACACCATATAATACTTTTATTGATACCTGAATCGCAATCATAAAGACGCACTGCCAAAAATCGATCGGCTTTCATTGCTAGTCTGGCACCTGCGATATAAACGCTATCCTGCAATTCCCCAAATCGGCTCGACTTCAATCGCGATGAGGCAGGGCATTAGTTTGAATCTTAAACATAGCTCCGCCTGCCCTCGCGAGCCCGAAATCAGGCTTGCGAGGGCAGGCAAGAAAGTGTCATCCATTCAGTTTTCCCAATTCCGGTTACGATGCCAGTGGTCTCTTGTCGCGCTCACCATCGATATTCCTCAATAGCGAGAATCCTAATTTACCGATTGTCTATCGAGCGATTTGGCTTGTTCAGGCCGCCCCCAACCACGCCTCGCCCAATGTCTGGCCCGCGATGTACTTCCGAAATCCTCTCCTGCCGCGTTTTCCCTCGGGAGAGTCGAAGTCGTCCCGATAAAAAATCTCGAGCCTATCCATGCATGTGCAGATAGGCTCGAGAATCAAAGTTAAGTATTCAGAAGTATTCGGAAGATAGCACTACTTTCCCTGATGCCGACAATACGCATTCGTCAAAACCAATTCAAGAGGTATCGAATATATTTTGCTTTTCACGTCCTATAGCCTTTAAAACCGCTTCTTAGACTCGCGACATTTCCTCTCGCCTTTTCCGCCCTTAGTTAATTAAGCAAGCGAGACGACATCCTCACTCCTTAACATCAACAAGCTCGATATCGAATGTAAGATCCTCGCCTGCAAGCGGATGGTTGAAATCAATCGTTGCAATTCCTTCATCAACTGAAGTCACACGCGCAGGAAACTTCAGCCCTTCTTCAGTAACGAAGTAGAAAAGCTTACCGATTTTAATATCCTTAGCGTTGGGAATAGCATACATCGGGCCATGCTCTATCCGATCTTCGCTATAGTTTCCATACGCATTTTCGGCTGGTATGGTTACCGTACGGCGTTCGCCGATCCCCATTTGTTGAACGGCTTCGTCAAACCCATGGATGACCATGCCTGATCCGATTTGAAACTCAAGCGGGTCGATGCCATCGGTGCTATCGAAGACTGAACCATCTTGTAGAGTTCCTCGATAGCGGACAATCGCAGTACTACCGTACTTCCACATTCTCGTCACCCCGCTTCTTACCTGCAACTGCATTCACAATGACAGTAAAGACAAGCATGAGTATCGCAGACACAAGGAACACCACGGCATAATCGCCGGAACCTTCAATCGAAGTAACCAGCTGCACATAGGGACTTGACACGAACCCTCCGAGATTCATTGCCATAGCCGTATAGGCAAGCGCAGCGGAAGCAACCGCAGATGTGCACGTAATGCTTACGTAATGAGGCACACCGACCGTAATGGCCATATGACCGATAGCAATAATGCATACGCCCACAACGACGATCGGGAACGACTCAGTAACGCCAATTCCAAAGAAGATGACAGCCATGCCCGCAGCGCAGAGGAGGCACGCCAACGGCAGCGTCTTCATTCGAAGATGCTTGAATGCCGTGCCAAAGACCGCAGCAACAGCAATTCCCACCAAAGTAAACAGCGAAAGAAGCTGGCCACCCATTACTCCATCGCAAACTCCATGTTCAATAAGAGCGCTGATGAACACCGTGAAGAACGGATAGTCGAGAATCATAGCGATAAAGATAACCGACATGTAGAACCATGCGAGCGGGGTGATGCGAGCCTTCTCCGACTTCTCCCCGTCGCTCATCTCGGCAAGGGGCTCTTTGTAGAAGACGATGACGAAAACGAGCACGATAAGGCCGATTGCGTAGAGCCAAAACGCTGTGTTCCAACCGATGCCGACGCATATGCCGCCGACCGACGACGCGAAAACAGCGCCCACGTTGAAGGCGACGTTGCCGATACCGTATCCTGTTGCCCGTTTGTTTTCATCAGCAAACACATTGGCGACGAATGCGAAGATAATAGGCTGCAAGAAGCCCAAGAACAGACCAAACACAGCACGGTCGGCCATAAGCACCCAGAACGGCACGACGTCGGGCACGAAGAACACCGGCAACACGCCGAAAACGGCCATGCCCGTAACGGCAACGGAAAGCAGAACCTTGCGACTCACATATTTACCAGCGATGATTCCGCACACGAACGCCGATATGATCTGCGTAAGCGACACGATGGTCGATAGATACGACGCCGTACCCGCATCGACTCCATATTGCTCGCCGATGGCCGAAAGGCTCGGCGCGATATACCCCATATCGGGAATGACAAAATACACCGCGAGAATCACGGCGTATACCCCAAACGTCGCCCCTTGCTGACGTTTTGCATTTCCCATCGAAGAACCCCCCTTGTTTTCGTTTTCGAAAATGGTCCTTCTTCGGCAAAAACCGAAAAGGTTAAGGTTCGGTGTCCCATTTTAAGGCCACCGAACCTTATGGCATATTAAAATGAAGAAGCTAGCTAACCGTTCCTGCCTTCGGCACGAAAACCGTGTACTTGGTTTTGCCATCGGCATTTGCAACAAGCTCGTCTACCGGGCCATATTCCATGACAAGGCTCTGGCAGTGCTTCACGCAAAGCGGCTTTTTCCCCTTCGCTGTGCGCTCGGCGCATAAATCGCATTGATCGGTCGGCACAGGAACGAAATCGTATTGGTACTTATCGCCTTCGATATGCCAAGGGCCGATTTTCTGCAGCTTGATGCCCCAACGATCGACGGGAAGGTCGTGCTCCATCTGGCAGGAAACCTCGCAAGAATGACAGCCTGTGCAGAATTCGTAGTTGATCAAAAGGCCGTATGCAACGTCTTTCGCCATTTACATCAGCTCCTCTTTCATCGCGAAGCGCTCGGAAATCATTTCCATATCGGTGTCGCCGATGACTTCTTCAGGCTCGCACTTGTACACACGGCACATATGGGACTTGCAGTTGTTGCCAAACCCGCTCTCGCCGCAACCAGCCTCGACGACGACATTCGCGTTTGAAATGTAGGTATCGAAGCAACCGTTACCCCTATCTTCAGGGTCTCGCTCAGGGAACCACCATGCGTGGTCGAGGGAGATGGTCGACGGGTCGAGCACGGGAGACACGTTCGCCTTCAACTGCACGCGGCCCAGATGGTTCTCGATCCAACACCAGTCACCATGCTTGATGCCATACTTTTCCGCCGTCTCGGGAGCAATCTCAAATTCCGGGTTCGGATGCAACGCACGCAAATGCGGAATCTGACGATGCTCGGAGTGGAACGACGCCCACTGACGCGCTCCGGTGGTCATGATCAGCGGATACTTCTTGAGGTACTCTTCCTTGTCGAAGCGCTCGGGCACCTGATTGGGGCTATACGGCGGCTCCGCGTAATGCGGGACGGGCTTTTGCCCCCATTGCCCGAACAGCGTGGAGTACAGCTCGACGCGTCCGGTCGGCGTGTTGAAGCCCAGATTGCCATCGGGGCGCTGCTCGCCGGTGCGGAACTTCTCGTAGTGGTACTCGGGGTAAATCCAGTTTTCCTCGCGCGCCTCTTCGAAGGTCATGCCCGTTTCCTTCATCGTGAAAGTGAAGAATTCCTCGAGCGTGTCGCCCGGCCAAAGCTTGTCATTCCACTGACGACCGAGCTCCCAGCAGATTTCCATATCGGACTTGCTCTCGCCAAGCGGCTTGCAGGCCTGGTTGGTCGTTTGCACATGATAGTAAATAGAGCGGATGCCATTGCGCTCGGGATACATGCACACGGGCAGGAACACATCGCAGCAAGCCTGCGCCGTCGGTGTCATGAACGGATCGACGTACACGTTAAACTCGGCGTTGCAGTATGCGCGCTCCATGCGCGTGTTCGGCTCTTGTGCCGTGCACGAAAGCGGGTTGGTCGACTGGATCCAATTCGCGCGAATCTTGTACGGGCGGTTCGTAAGCATCTGGTCGACCGTCATGTCAGCCTGCGTGAGAACGACACCCGAGTACTTAAGCGCGGGGAAGTCCTCGCCGCCGATACGCTGAGCCTGCTCCTCGGGAGTGAGGCATTCAGCCGGATCGGGCGGATTCCACGTCTGGATATTGAAGGGCTGGTGAACCGTCACCATGCCGCCGGGGATGTCGATTTGGCCGGTGATGGACCACAGGTCGACCACGGCGGCGGAGCCCGCCAGGCATTCCATGGTCATGTCAAGCGCCAAGCCCCACTGCACCGACGTGGGCTTCTCGGCCATCATCTCGGCCGCGCGCGCGATCTTCTCCTCGGGAATCCAGGTGACCTCGGAAGCCTTCTCAAGCGTCCATTCCTTAGTCGCCTCGTAGTACTCATCGAAACCATAGCACCAGCAATCAACAAACTCATGATCGTAAAGATCGTTTTCGATGATGTATTTACCCATAGCAAGCGCGAGCGCTGCATCTGTTCCGCAGCGAATCTGCAGCCACAAATCGGCCTTCGCTGCAAGCCAAGTAAGCTTCGGGTCGACCACAATGAGCTTCGACCCACGCTTCATGCAGTCAACAACCCAATGACCAAGATTGCCGTCGGCGTTAGACACGAGCGGGTTGTTTCCCCATACGAAGATATTCTTCGGGGGTACCCAGCCTTCATGTTCATAGCGGTCATAATGATTCTGAGAGCAGTCAGGCACGGTGTATGTTCCCATAAGAACGTTGCACGCAGCAACACGAGGCACGTAACAGCTATTGCCAGACAGCATATAAGCGTACTGCACCGACCCGAAAGCGTATTGCAGACGTGTCATGTATGGCGCAGTTCCACGGCCGGTTCCCAAATGGAAGACAACGGCTTTTGCACCGGATTCTTTTTTAATGGTATCGAACTTCTCTTTGATCATCGCGTAGGCCTCATCCCACGTGATGCGCTCCCATTTGTCCGCCTTACCGCGGTCCTTCGGGTCGCGCTTCATAGGATACAGCACGCGATCGGGATGGTACACCGCCTCTTTCAGGGCGATGCAGCGGGCGCACAGGCGACCCTGATAATAGGGGCTTTCCTCATCGCCTTCGACTTTGATGAATTTTCCCGTTTCTTTATCGGTGTAGACAATGACGCCGCAGCCGTCGTGGCAGCCAGGAGCCGCCCATGCGCCGGTGCGCGTGCAGATCATGCCGTCTTCCTCCCACTGCCACGGCAAATCGCCGCCCGTGTACTTCACCGGAGGCTCGCGGAAGAAGTCAGGGCGCACCTCGTTGGTGCCGCCCTGCTCAACTTCCATGTCAATGCGTTTCGTCATACCCACTCCTCTCCGAAGCTTTTCAAGACAAGCTTCTCCCCTTGCGTTCCCTTGCTGGCTCGGCGCATCTCGTCACGCCTGGTCAGACCATGAAACTTCAATGGGTTTCCTTTGGTACGATCGTCTCGTCGCACCCGTGCAAGATCCGTTTATCCCCCTCGCCGGCACGCCGTTTCGCAGCGTTACCGAAGCGTGGAGTTAGTATGCAGGGAAAAAAGTAAGTTGGTAAGCGGAACGGATTCCAGGGCAAACGGCATCCCCCCGCTGAAAAGCTCGGTTGCTTAAAGCTGCCAAACTTACTTGTTTGCCGATAAGATGGGCTTGCGCCCCGAAAGATCTGGCAGCACAATCCCTTCCCCTTATGTTCATTCCAAGACGCGTATGCGCTTATGCGCGCTTTCTTCATGCAACGACTTTGGAAAGGAGAGAAGGATGGCTTTTCATTTCAAAGAGCATCCCGCCCCAAAGAAAACGGTCCTCGACGACGGCACCGAGATCATCCGCACCTGCGCCTGGTCGCCTCCAGGATGCCATGCGGTCGGCTGCGGCATCCGCCTGTTCGTGAAGGACGGCGAGCTGGTCAAGGTCGAAGGCGACCCTGACCATCAGCTCACCCGCGGCCGCTTATGCCCGCGCTGCCTTGCCCTGAAAGAGGCGGTGTACCACCCCGATCGCTTGCTGTACCCCATGAAGCGCGACCCGAAGGATCGCGGCCTCGACAAGTGGGAGCGCATCAGCTGGGATGAGGCGACCGAGCTTATCGTGAGCAAGACAGAGGAGATCCGCGCGAAATACGGTTCGGAATCGATTTGCGTTTATATGGGAACAGGACGTGAAGCCGTCCGGTATGGGTTCACACTCTCTTCGAAAGTTTTACGTACGCCCAACAATTGCTATGCTCAGTCCGGATGGTCGTGCATGGGCCCTCGCCAGACCGCTATGACAATGATGCTCGGCAGCGCCTACATCGAACTCGACTACAACGGCGGATCAATCGAAGCATGGGATGACCCCAACTGGACGCGTCCCGATTACGTATTCTGCCTCGGAAAAGAACCCCTGAAGTCGAATCCTGACGGGTTGTGGGGCCATGCGCTTATCGAGCTCATGAAGCGAGGGACGAAGCTTATCATGGCTGACCCACGCGTAAATTGGCTTGCCAGTCGCGCCGACCAGGTTCTCCAGTTGATTCCCGGCACCGATGCAGCACTCTGCCTGGCAATCCTCAACGTTCTCATCAATGAGGACCTCGTCGATCACGACTACATCGATAAGTGGTGTTTCGGATTTGACGAGTTGAAGGAACGGGTTCAGGAATATACCCCCGCTTATGCGGCAAAAGAATGCGGTCTCACCGAGGAAGAGATCGTTACCGCAGCTCGAAAGCTCGGCTATGACGGCGTGCATCACTGGAGCCTGCTCATGGGCGTGGCCGTCGACCAGAACCCCAACGGGTGCCAGGTCACACAGTGCCTCATCGCCATGGCGGCGATCACCGGCAACCTCGACGTCCCCGGCGGCACCGTCGTCGGCGTGCAGATGCAGTTCGAGATGACGGGCGCGACCGACTACATGAGCGAAGAGCTGAAGAACAAGTGCATCGGCTGGGACACCTACCCGATCGTGAAGGTCCTCCTGAACACCACGCACCCCGATATCACGCTCGAATGCCTCGAGACCGGGCGCCCCTACGAGCTGAAGATGGCCTGGTTCGATTCCACGAATCTCCTCTCGCCGACCTGCTCCGCCCAACCCAAGCGCTGGCACGACGCGCTTATGAAGATGGAGTTCGTCGTGGCGAAGGAAATGTTCATGACCCCCACCGTCATGGCGTTGGCCGACGTTGTCTTGCCGCTTGCCACCTGGGCCGAGCATGACGGCATCGTCATGACGAACCAGGGCTGCCAGATGGGCATCGCGGGCGCCATCAACAAGGGACTTCAGGTCGGCGAATGCAAGTCCGATCTCGAGATGCTCATCCACTTCGGCAACGCTTTCTACGAGAAGGCGTACCACGAGGAATATCCTTTCAAGACGGTCGAGGAATACCTCATCGACGACGTGGGGAAAATGGACACCACCTGGGAAGAACTCTCCGAGAAGGTCGTCGCGACGAACGATATCGGCGGCTACCACAAAGCCGAGCGCGGACTCATTCGCGCCGACGGGCAACCGGGCTTCCAAACGGCAACCGGTCGCGTCGAGCTGTGGTCGACCGGATACCAGGCGCTCGGCGATGACCCCCTGCCCTATTACTTCCCGCCGAAACTCGGTGCAGAAGCACGTCCCGACCTGGCGAAAGAATATCCGCTCATGTGCACGACAGGCGCACGCTACTTCGCGTCGTTCCATTCCGAGCACCGGCAGATTCCGAGCCTTCGTCAACTGACGCCCAAACCGTACCTGGAAATCCATCCCCAAACGGCGGCCAAGCTCGGCATCAAAGACGGTGATGAGGTCACTATCGAGAATCCTTGGGGCATGGCGCACGAGATCGCCAAGGTCACGCCCATCGTCCGCAAGGACGTCGTTGCAGCGGCGCATGGCTGGTGGTTCCCCGAGGAAGACGGCGAGGAACCGCACCTGTTCGGCGTTTGGAAGTCAAACGTGAACAGCCTTATCCCCCATCGCGTGCTCGGCAAGATGGGCTTCGGCGCGCCGTACAAGCAAACGCCCGTGAAGGTCTACAAGACCCCCAACGAAGAATGCGTTCTCTAGGAAGGAGGCAACCATGTCGAACAACGGACTGCTTATCGACTACGAATACTGCAGCGGGTGCCAAAGCTGCGAGCTCGCCTGCAAAAACGAGCACGGATACCCTATGGACAAGTGGGGCATCAAAGTCACCGAATTCGGTCCCTTTGAAATGGAGGAAGGCAAAATCGAATGGAATTACCTGCCTTTCCCCACGAGCTTCTGCGATATGTGCGAAGAGCGCGTGGCCGCAGGCGGAATCCCAACCTGCGCCCTGCATTGCCTGGCGAACGTCATCGAATGGGGACCCGTTGAGGAGCTTTCCAAAAAGCTTGACGAAAAGGGTTCCAAGGCAGTGATCTTCCTGCCGTAAACGAAGCACTACCCGTACCGCCTCCCCTCCGGCGGACCCTAGAAGAAGCGTCCCTGAACCCCGCAGGGGCGCTTCGCTGTTCATCGTGCCATTATGGAAGCGAGTTTAAGCAGACCTGCCGTTATTGCTTCTCAGCAAACCCGAGACGGCACAGTCGAAACGCTCGCGAAAATCACGCGAAGAGGAGAGTTTGACGCGAATGCTCGCGAGAAGATACTCGCGCGTCATCACATCATCGAGGTCGATGCCGTAATCCTTCTCCATTTTCTGAATGCGATACAGGACGCCGTTTCTATGAAGGCCACACATCGCCCCGACTTGCGTCGCCCTGCGCTCGTTCGATAGGAAGATATAAAGAAACGCAAGGTTTTCCATTCTCTCCGAAGCTTTCATCAATCGCGTTCCCTTACCACCGTTTTCAATCAACGTGACAAGAAGATGAGAAAGGACGAAACCCGTAAAGCCCTCGTCGTCAAATAAATCCTGCCGGCAAAAGACGAATGCATCGCGAAATGACAGAATTCGCGTGCGCCCATGCGCAAACGTTCGTAGGTTCTCTGACTCCACAGATCGAAGACTGATCATGATTTCGCGTTCGCAGCGCGCAACCATATCGATTTCCCTTGCTGCATAAAACAACCCCTGCAGGCGAAAGAAAGGGTCAGAAATGAAAAGGGAGGCCTGCGTTAATCCGTATTCCATTTTCCCCGCAAAGACAAGCGCCTTCCAAAGGTCTTCGATCGATTCGGCATGGAGCAAAACATTTGCCCGCCCTTCCCGAACAAAGGTAACGTGATCGATATTCAACCTGCTGTCGATATCTTCAGCAATATGGCCGGCTTGCCCATTGAAAGCGTCACCGCAAACCAGGCGAGCTAGCACGAAAACTCCAGCTACCGGCAAGTTTAAGAATTCAGCTCTCTCTCGGACAAAAGCCCCGTCAACCTCTCGAGTCGCCACCAGCTGGGAAATGAACGCTTGCTTGGGAGACTCCTTCAAGGAAATGCACCCCATACTTCGACGCACAAAGCGATCGCAGTATGCCAAAAAGATATTAAAGACATCGAGCTCCCCCTGCGTTGGAGGCAATGCGCTCGTAACAAGCACATGACCGGCATATTGGCCCGAAATCCGCATTACGCCCGTCATTAGATAATAGGGAAAAGTATCATCTGGGGGCCATACCTTCGAGTCGCGCTGCTTTGCAACGCTTTCGAGCAGATAGCCCATCGTATGCTGCCTGTGAAGATGTTCTTCGCAATGATATCCAAGATCGACAAGGGATCTGTTTATCTCGTCGTCAGGCTGATGATTTTTCGTATAAGCAAGGAGGCGATAGTGGGCATCTGTAATATTCGCAAAACTTTCGAAACGCTCTTCCGCAATGTCGACAAGATTTTGAAGCGACCCTCTTTCTCCAGCTGCAACCGATAAACGATTAACGAAAAGATGTTCATCGAGAAGAAATCGCAAAACTGAGCAAATCAAGTCTGGCTGACGAGATTCTGCTCCGTTTTCCGCCCGAGCAAGTGAAACGAGACCTAAAGACGTCCGTCGCCCCTCGATTACCTGTTCAAAAAGACTTTCAGGATACCGTTCGGAGACAAAGCCTAGAACCGGTAAACCCATTTCGTTAGCCCTACGCAACGCAATAAGATCATTGTCTCGATACGCTTCGTCAGCTTCGCCTCCGAAGACAACCAGATGATTCCGAAAAGCAGAAGGATTGAACGCATGGCAATCTTTCCCGCCAGCCTTATGCGAAATCGTTGCCGCAAATTCATCGAACGGCACCGCACGTGAAAAACAAACGGGTTTGGAGGGTCGCCGGACGATGAGGAAGCCACGACTTGCAAGATAGTCAAACAGCATCTCTAATGTGAAAAACGGCCCATCCCCTGTGCATGCACCCGTCTTCATAATGTTCATGACGCCCTCCGACTTCAGATTCCTCTAGCAAAAACGAAATCTACTGGCTAAGAAGTAAGTTTTCTAGAGAGAAATCTACCCGGAAGTTTATTCTTGAAATTCGAAGAGCCCTGCGTTAAGCAGGCCACGGGAGAGCCCATGGCCTGCAAATAACAATAATCTTGAACTACCGCATGAAAGCGCGCAAAACGAAACGGCGACATAAACCTACGGAATGAAAATCGAAGCCATTTTCCCTTTTCTTGCCATTTTCTTCGAAAGCTCATCAAGCGTACCGAATTCCATAACCGCTGCTGGGCAGTGCTGCACGCAATTGGGAACGCCGCCCGCCGAAACGCGCTCCGCGCACAAATCGCACGTGCTTGTCAGCACTGGAACGAAGCGATATTCCCAGTGATAACCATCTTCAAGCTGCCACGGGCCCATTTCAAGTAACTTTACACCCCATTGATCTTTGGGGAGGTTATGCTCGTTTTGACAAGCGAGTTCGCAAGTATGGCAGCCTGTGCAAAACTCGTTGTCAATCATGATTGCATACTGTTGATCCATGGTTAAGCCCCCTCAACCGCCTGATCGAATCGATAAACCTTGCATGGCAAGCATTTGTACGGCGCTCCAAAGCCGGTTTTTCCAACTACGCGATGTGGCATGACCTGATTAAAACTTGTTTCCCAAATATCGAACAAGTCTTCTTCCTCGCGCTCTGGATACCACCAGCCATGGTCACAAGAAACGACATCCTCTTTGACAATAGGCGTTAAATCTGCAACTTCCTTTACCCTTCCCCAGGGTGTTTCGACGTATACCCACATACCTTGAGAAATTTCCAACCGTTCCGCGGTCTTTGGATTGATTTGGACGGTTGGCCATGGATGAATTTGCCGCAATCGCTCAATTTGACGATGCTCGGAGTGAAAAGAAGTGAATCGGCGAGCACCCGATGTCATGGTAAGCGGATATTCCTTGGCAAATTCGGGACGAGCAATATGCCCAAGCGGTGGCTCAAGATAGTACGGCAGAGGGTCTTCACCAACAGCGGCAAGCATCGAGCAATACAGCTCTATACGCCCCGTTGGAGTGCGGAACCCCGGCTGCCCGTCATCGCGAAGCAAGCCCTTTTCGTATTTTCTGTACTCAAGTTCATACTGCCCGAATACATGCTCTTTAAGTTCGGGGAAAGTTACATCACAGTCGCGAACCGGCTTAAGATCACTCGTCAAGAAAGATTCGACGCTGCGCCACTTCTCATCGGTGCACTCAGGGTGCGTACGCTTATGTAGATCGATAGCGATTTCAAGATCGCTTTTCGTATCACCGATGCGATCGATGACGTTGATCATGGCTCCAAGCTGTCCGTGCATAGAGGCTTGATTGTTGGTGACGATGCCGTCGCGCTCAAGTGATGTGCATACAGGTAGAACCACATCCGCCAAAGCCGCCATAGTCGGTGTCATGAAAATATCAGCGCACGCGATGAACTCGATTTTGCGCAAAGCTTCATACCATCGCTGCGGCTGCGCTGGCATACAGGCAAGAGGATTGGTGTTCAAAATATAAGCGAACTCGATTCGTTGAGGGCGCCCTGTTTCAAGGCACTCCAAAACAATATCGGGATGGGGCGTATTGGCAACAGCAGGAAGAGCGGGGTAAACGTCATGCCCGATGCCAATCTCGGGCTCGCTCGATTCATGCTCTACCGAAGAATCGCCTTGAAGCGCCTGGAACATGAGCAGGGGCTGTCCTAAAAATACACCTCCGGGAATATCGATATTCCCAGTAATCGCAAATATGGCAAGCAGCGCATGCGCGATCTGTATGCTGTTGGGGTTCTGATCGACCGCGAGCCCCATGGAAAGCGTCGACGGTCGCTCAAGCAGGCATCGTGCGACCGCCCGAATATGATCGGAACTCACTTCACAAATCTCGGCAACCCTTTCAGCAGGATATTCCGCAGCACGCGCGGCGAGATCGTCGAACCCGTATGTCCAAGCGTCAACGAATTCTTTGTCGTACTCGCCCGATTGGATGACTTCGTTCAGAATGCCCAGCGCGAGCGCCGCGTCAGTACCTGGCCGTAATTGCAGATAATACTCCGCGCGCGTTGAAAGCCAGTTGACGCGTGGATCGACGTTGATAAGCTTCGCGCCACGCCTCATCATGTCGATGAGTGAGTGGCCCCATAATCCATCAGGGTTCGAGCGCAACGGATCGCGTCCCCAATTCAAAATGTATTTCGGGCATTCCCATTTATCGGAATCGTAGCGCTCAGGAAAGCCTATCGCGTTATCAATCTCGAGATACGGCGCACCTATGACCCACGACATGCCGGCCATACGGGGAATAATGCACGACCATCCACTGATGGACTGGATGGCCGTATTCGACCCGAACACATCTTGCGCCATCGTAAAGTGATAACGGCTTGCCTCTCGTCCAGTACCCGCGAAAACGCCGATTGAGTTCTTGCCGAAGCGTTCGCGAATGGACTTCCAATGCTCAACGATGATGTCGTATGCCTCATCCCAACTGATGCGCTCCCATTTATCGGCAAGCCCGCGGAACTCCCGAGCGCGTTTCATGGGATACTTCAGTCGATCAGGGTGCTCGACATAATCCTTGATCGCCATGCATCTTGGGCACAAACGCCCTTGCGTAATAGGTTGGTCGGGGTCTCCCTCAACTTTTACGAGCTTGCCGTCTTTCACAAAAACTTTAAGCCCGCAGCCAACGCCATGACACCCCGGAGGAGCCCATGCGCTCGTGCGAAACACCTTCGTCCCATCCCCCAAATCGACTTCAGCTGGCTTCGCATGCTCGTTCCAATGAAGCTGGGCCATCGTCTCTCTCCCCTCTCTTTTCCTCGTCATAAAAGGGCATCTCCCCTTTATTAAGAAAAAATAATATGGGCTGAGGAATCTTTGCTTCGGCGCATTTCGCCTGAATATCATCATATTTTGTAGAGAATCGTACAGTGCGCCGCAATTGAAGATCAAAAAGCGGGCCGCCGAATGACAGCCCGCTTTACGTGGAGGGAAATAGCTAGATTTGAAGGATTGATCTACTTATCAGCAGCTTCGGCCTTCTTCGCCGCATTGGATTTCTTCGCAACCCAGAACATACCGAGAAGGAGGATGACACCAAGCACGATGTTGAAGATCCAGACAGAGCTCAAAATGGCGTCAGTTCCAGCAATGGAAAGAACAGCCTGGTCGATCGGGGAGGCAAGGAAACCGCCACCGTTCTGGAACACATAGCTAAAGCCCATAACCGCACCAACGATAGCCGGGGCAACGAACGTGGAGAGGAGCATCGGCACGCCAACAGTCATGGTGTTCGTGCCGAAACCTGCGAGAATGATGGCTACGTAGAACAGCACCACATTGCCGGTTGCATGGGCGACGAACCACAGCACGTACCCACAAAGTCCGATGATCCAGAACACTGGAATCGTGTAAGCGGAAAGAAACTTGAAAGCAGGCCCGAAAAGAACGGCAGAAGCAATGGCGCCAACCGAAAACAGCGAGAACACCGTACCGATAACGGCAGGATTGCCCACAACGGCACCGATTGAGACACCGCCCAAGTTGAACAGCGACTGGCTCATGATGATGGTGCCGAGGAACAGCACGAGCAGAACCCAACCGGAAACCGGAAGCTTGATCTTAACTTTCTCGCCCTTCTCGTCCTCCTGCGGAACCGCAGGGACGTTCTTCGGATTCAGAAGGAAGATGCACATGACAAACGGAATAAGCGCGATAAGGTAGATGCCCCAAGCGAGGTTCCAGGAAATAGCGCCCAGGATGCCGGCCAACGAAGTAAGCAGAATCATGCCCACGTTAAAGCACACACTTGCAATGGACATCATCGTTGCGCGAACCGATTCCTTCTGGAACATAAGCGAGATGACGCCCATGACAATCGGCATGAAGCAGCCAAGGCCGAGACCCAGGATGCAGCGAGTTGCCATAATGCCCCACCACGGAAGCGCTGCGCCGAGGATAGTCGGAATACCGCCGATTGCTACGAGCGCGGTTGCAAGCAGTGCGCATACGCGATAGCTGAGCTTGCGACCCGCAACGAGACCGATGACAAGCGCCGCCGGGATTTCAAGCAAATTAGTGATCGATACCATGTAGGACACAGCACTCGCGTCAACGCCGTAAACGTTCATCAAGTCCTGCGAGGCGACATTGACGGCACTATGCATCGGACCAATGAAATACATGCACATCAGCGCAACGAATACGCCGATTTGGCCTGCGCTGATTTTCGTCTTTTCGGACATTTCTTTCCCCTTTCAAATGATTGCAATAACGGAATGCATTCGGGTCGTACGGTTGAAGTCGCCACCCTCCTTTCGACCAACCTCATCTTTTGATACCCGATCCCCTTCTATGGAGTGTAGAAGCAAAAAGGTAAGTTTTCTATTGCTTGAGCAATGCGAATCCCCAGGTTATGGGATAAAAATCGAAGCCATTTTATCTTTAGCTTCCATCTTCACCGCAAGCTCCTCAAGGGTGCCGAATTCCATGGCACTTGCCAGACAATGATGGACGCATGCAGGATCCTTCCCCTCGCCCACGCGTTCGACGCATAAATCGCAGTCAGCAGTTGGAACAGGAATATAACGATATTCCCAGTGCTTGCCATCGGCACGTCTCCATGGTCCAAGTTCCAGAACCTTGATGCCCCATTGTCCATGCGGCAATTCGCGCTCGTTTTTACACGCGACCTCGCACGAATGGCATCCGGTACAGTATTGATTGTCGATCAACAGGCCATATTTGCTCATCGTTTCGCCTCCTATGCTCGATAGATCTTGCAAGGCATGCTCTTATAGTGAGTGCCGAAGCCAAGCGGGCCGTTTTCTTCGTGGGGAATGAGCTGATTAACGTTGTAGTCGAATACGTCGAACAGATTTTCCGGATCAGATTCCGGCAGCCACCAGCCGTGATCACACGACACCACGGTTTCTTTCACTATGGGAGTCAAATGGGCATTCATCTTCACTTTGCCAAGCGGGCTTTCCACATATACCCACGAGCCTTCGGTGATACCGTATTTTTCAGCGGTTTCCGGATTAATCTGCACCGTCGGCCATTCGTGAATCTCGCGCAGTGTTTCGATCTGACGATTCTCCGAATGGAAAGACGTGAATCTGCGCGCACCAGTCGTCACCGTAAGTGGGTATTCTTCCGCCAAATCAGGGCGGGAAACAGCGCTAAACTTCGGCTCAATATAATAGGGAAGAGGATCATCGCCCAAACGCTCAAGCACTGTTGAGTACAGTTCGATACGCCCTGTTGGAGTGTTGAATCCAGGCTGACCATCACTTCGGAGTAAGCCTTTTTCGTACTTTTTGTATTCAATCTCATACTGCGCAATGACATGTTCTTTGAGATCGGCATACGTCGCATCGACATCGCGCATCTTGGAGAGCTGGCTGTTAATGAAGTCTTCTGGGTCGGCCCAACCAGGTTTCTTACTATTGGGGTAAAGACGCCTGTGCAGTTCAAGCATAATATTCAAGTCCGATCGGCATTCGCCCTCAGGCTCGAGAATAGGAATAATAGCGCCCATTTGCCCCGGTTGCGAGGCGTTATTGTTGGAAACGTAACCCTCTTTCTCAAAAAAAGTTGCGGCAGGAAGCACGATATCGGCAACACCCATGATCGTCGGAGTCATAAACAGGTCAGCAAATGCAACGAAATCAATCTTGCGCATAGCCTCGTACCAGCGTTTCGGCTGCGGAACCATACAGGAAATGGAGTTATGCCCGAAAGCATAGGCGAACCGAATTTTGTACGGCACATTCGTCTCAAGTACATCAAGCGTTGCATCAGGATGTGTCGTATTGACAATAGCGCTCATAGCCGGATAACGATCATGCCCGAGAGGCTCGACACCGATGTTGTTGAATTTGGCAAGACCTTCAGGCTCGCCTTCCTCTTCTGCTGTCGGAGCGTTTTCGGCCATGCCAGCAAAAATAGGCGGCAAGCCCATAAAGCAACCACCGGGAATATCCATGTTGCCAGTAATGGCGAAAAGCGATAGCAACGCATGCCCAATCTGAAGCGTGTTGGGGTTCTGATCGACAGCCAAACCCATGGAAAGGGTCGAAGGACGCTGCGCAATACAGCGAGCAGCGGTACGGATATCTTCAGCGTCGACTTCGGTGATTTCGGCAACTTTGTCAACCGGGTACTCCTTCACGCGCTCGGCAAGCTGTTCGAAGCCGTAGGTCCATCGCTCGACAAAATCATGATCGTAAAGATCCTCCTCGATGATCACGTTCAGAAGGCCAAGCGCCAACGCGCCATCGGTGCCCGGGCGCAACTGCAAATGAACCTCAGCACGCGTCGCAAGCCAATTCACACGCGGATCGCAGACGATAAGCTTCATGCCGAGCTTCATCATCTCGACGATTGAGTGCCCGAACAGACCATCTGGGTTAGAGCGCAGCGGATCACGGCCCCAGATAAGCATGTACTTCGGGCATTCCCATCGTGGATCATCGTAGCGAGCAGGAAAACCGATGGAGTTGTCGGCCTCAATATACGAGCTGCCCATGGTCCACAGCATCGCGGCCATACGCGGCACGATGCACGACCAACCGCTATTCGGATGCACGGCATTCACTGTTCCGAATACATCATTTGCCATCTGGAAGTGAATCTGACTCGCTTCGCGCCCCGTACCGCACCATACGCTCACCGCGCCGATACCGTAGTTTTCAACCGTTTCTTTGTACTTCGAAATAATGGTGTCGAGAGCCTCATCCCACGTGATACGCTCCCATTTATCTTTACCGCGATCCTCGCGAGCACGTTTCATCGGGTAGAGCAAACGGTCTTTGTGGTAGTAATATTCCTTCGCCGTCAGGCAACGTACGCAAAGCCTACCTTTACTGATTGGATTTTCTTCGTCCCCTTCGATCTTCTGTAGCTTGCCGTCTTTCACGTATACTTTAAGACCGCAGCCCAAATTATGACATCCGATGCCAGCTGAACAGGTGCGATGCACGGTCGTACCATCGGGCAACGTTGTCACCGCAGGCGTAGCCATCTCGTCGTAATGAAGTGTTGGCATTTCCTCTCCTTCGTCTCGTCGTATCCGATTCGTCGATATCCAGACGCAATACGCCTAGACCGCCCTCACGCGAAGCAGCTTTAGGCGCAGCGTGCCGAAACTGTTGGCACTTTAGGCGCGCTCAAGCGGGAAATCGCCTAAGTTCAAGCTCCCGGTAAGCTCGATTCCCTTGCGTTCAATCGATTTGAAGCCTTCCGCTTCTATGGAAATGTCGTAAGTCCCCTCATCGATTCTACGGAAGTAGAAGTCGCCGAAATCATCCGTTTCAGTTTGGCGAACTTCGCCTGACGGCATGGTGAGTAAAACCTTCGCCCCCTCAATAATTTCGTTATCTTCGGGATCCCATACGTCACCCGCTATGAAAAGATGAGGGCGGTTGAGGTAATAAACGCGCGGCACGCCGTCACCACCGGCACCAAGCGTTTCTGCCTCCTCTATCTCGGCGGCAAACTCTTCCTTTTCACCGAAACGCAAGGCCCCCGTTGCGCACAAATCAACGCAGTGAGGAAGCTTTCCCTCGTCGACCAGGTGAGCACATCCCGTGCATGCTTGAGGAATATCGAGCTCCTCGTTGTAGTACACGCCTTCGAACTTCTCGGCGATATCGCGACGCCCCTTCGCCCTTTCGGGCATAATTACCTGTAAGCCATCCTCACGCTCCATGAGCACATCGGGCGCATAGTCGGCGATGGCGGGGTTCTGCCCACCGAACGTCGGCCAATACTCCACACGGACCTTAGGAATTTGCCCATGCTCCCTTTGATGCATCTCGCACCAGAACTGACCTGAATTCGGCTGCGAGGCAGCATAGGGAGCCCAGTCGTTCTCGCAATGCTCGTCTTTGCACGCAATCTGGCAGTTATAACAACCGCTGCATTTCGCAACGTCGACCATGAAAACTTTCATCTCGTCCTCCTTTATTCGCCCTCGGCAAACCATGCATCCTGCATAACACCAAAATCCGGGTCGTAAGGTTTACTGAATGCTTCGGGGTATTGCCTGGCAAGCGCGAACACATCGACTTTCTCGACTCCGACCAAGTAACCGCTCGTGACCTCGCCTGCGCAATTCTTCGACGCGATGGCTTTAGGAGCGATAAGGTTGTTGGTACCGCCGCGGTCGGATACGCCAGGCTCGATGGGGTCGATGCGAGCACCGTGATCTTGCAGCACCGAATGGGGCATGATGCGCTCGGTCACGTACGCGCCGCCCATGGTCCAACCGCGCTCGTTGTAAATCTTCACGATGTCACCATGCTCGATGCCGAGCTCCTTCGCATCGACGGGGTTGATCCACAAAGGCTCGTAACGGTAGCCATCTGGCCCCATAACCTTGCACGTTTCGATTTCACGCAGCCACGTGCAATCGTCCATCTGCGAGTGAAGACGCCAGTGTGGATGGTTGGAAACCAGAAGAAACGGGTATTTCTCAGCACGGGGTGTGGATAAACGCTCGTCGGGATGCGTCTCGCCCTTCTCAATCCAATGCGGATAAGGCGTGCGCTCCTTGTCGTCGGGGAAGTTCTCCGCCAAACGCGGCGAGTAGTATTCGATCTTGCCGGATGGTGTGGTCAAGGGATAGGTCTCGGGATCTTCGTAAAAACGCTGGAAACCCGCCTTATCGCTTTCCCAATCCTTTGCCGTGGGCACGACGTAGCATTCTTTCTCGAGAAATTCCTCATAGGAGATGCGGTCCTGGATGCCCGACCCCATAAAGCCGCGCTTAATCTTGTCGTCAACGGTTTCACCGCCAGTGATATCGTCGTACATGCCAAGCTTCTTAGCGATCTCGAGCGTGCTTTCGTAGTCGGATTTCGACTCGCCGAGCGGCTCGATGGACTGACCCTCGATCATCAGCACGTTGTAGTTGCCAGAAGAGATGTCGCAGTTGATATCGCGTTCTTCGAATTTGGTGTTGATGGGAAGAATGATGTCGGCCAGAAGGCAATCGTCCTCCATCCAGATATGCTGCGCGATAACTGTCTCGATGTAATCCGAGCGGATCGCGTTCATGAACTCGTTGCCGCCGTTCCAAGAGCTCGTCCACTTTGGCGAGTCCGTCCACACCATATGGATGCGCTCGCTTCCGGGGACGGGGTATTGGTATTTCACGAACTGGTCTTCAGTGGGAAGGCCCGCGCAGGTAACGCCGTACCATTCGAGCGGATGCTCGTGATCGTAATCGCCCGCCAAAGCTTCGGGGATCAACGTTTCAGGCACGAACGATTCGCGCTGATCAGCGGCATAAGGCCAAAGGATGTCGTTCAGAGTAGGAATGACCTCAGAACGAGGAGCCGGCATCTGACTCGTTAGGCCGAAAAGCTGCCATTCCATCATCTTCACCTGGTTGCGACCAGGCGCGCCGAGCGCTTGCATTCCCAAAAGCGCGACTTCCAGACGAGCCGGCTCATGACTGTAGGCGGAGCGAATCATCGACCCACCATTGCAATGTGCGATCGACACGTTGTGCTTCGCCCAATGCCGCGCAAGCGCCTTGATGATGCGGGCAGGCACGCCGCAGACGCCCTCAGCCCATTCGGGAGTTTTTACGATGCCGTCGTCGCCACCGTTGATATGGTAGACGAACCAGTCAAAGCCTATCGAGTGAGTATCGATATACTCTTTGTCGTAAAGATCCTCCTGGATCCACACATATGCTATGGCTAGCTGCAAAGCCGAATCGGTATTCGGCAGAATAGGAATCCACTTATCGGCATGAACGGCAGCTCCGTAGTTTACATCGGGGCAGATGTAGATCTGCTGCACACCGATATCGGTCAAGAAGAAGCAGTAACGACTCGGGAAGCAGCCACCCCAGCCCCATGGCGTCGTTTCGACGTCACAGCCCCAAAACAAGACGGAATCGGCATGATTCGCCACGTCGTAGAATAGATTGTACTGATCGCCTTCGCCAACCGGATCTTGACCCCAGATATGTTTGGCTCCCCAATACCACCCTTCCCAGCTATCAGGGTTGCGCGCCTGCATAGTGTAGCCGCCGCCTTTGACGCGACCAGTTTGCACGGCTCCCTGCTCATCCTCATGCATCCAGAAGTCGTTCACCAGCTCGACGCCCGTTTCCTTCACCGCAATCCGATCAAGTAGATAGCCTTCCGTACCGCGGGGGCCGTGAATGGTCTTGATCAGGTGATGCCCATCGGATTGCACCAAAATAGAATTCAAGCCGTAGTGCTCTTTCACGCGCCTGATTTCCTTGGCGATGATATCGGTTGCTTCATCCCAGCTGATACGAACGTATTTGCTCTTCCCTCTGTTTTGCGGATTTCGCTCGCCATCCGGATCCCAGTCAACACGCTTCATCGGATGCAAAATGCGATTGGGCGAGTACACACGTTCTTTATATGCCAGAGCAAACGGCGAAAGTTCCGTTTTCTCCTTTGCCTTAAATTCCTTGCCCCGCGCCTTGATGCTCCACGGATTCAACCCGTCTTTACTTTGATGGTTAATGTAGCTGAACGGTCGCGTTCTCAAAATACGCCCATCGCACACGTCAATTTCGGCGGAATCCGATGCGGTGCATGGACCGCAAAACCCCATGGTCTTGATAGTTGTGGTGATTTCTCCGCGTTCTAATTTGCCCATGATTCTCCTCACTCAGGTACGACGATCCAAGCCCTCCCTGTGCATAAAATGCACGTCGCGAGAGCTTTTTTGCGTTGAAGCGCTAGGCAATCTTCGATTGCTAAAAGTCCACTTCCTCTTGAATTGTTCGATGAGTTTATGATGAGCTATTTAAGCGGCAAAGAAAGATGCGCCAGCCACCAAGAGAGTCGATTGTCATTATGGAAGTCACGCTCGACTGCGCGCCATGAGAACGAGACCGCGCGGCCGAAATTGGGACGCTCTGCCCAGATTGCTCCTTCAAAACGAACCATTTCTCCCCCTCTCGCTCGTTTTCCCTGCGAGTAGCTTACCAAGCAAAAAGTAAGTTTTGTCAGCCTCATAGCAGCAAAGAAGACCTGCTATCAAAATGAAAAGCGCCCTTGGCGCGTCTCTTCTAAAGCAGACATCTTCTTCGCACTTACTTCTTATTTGATATCGTTTGATTCTCGGCAGAAAGGAATTGTTGTGGGTGCATGCTACAGCTGCAATAATTGCGGAAAATGCCGCGAGCTTTCTCAAAGGCTTGCAGGCCGCTGCCCGATATGCCAAACAATCCTTCCTCCGCGCGCCACCGTTTGCCCAGCGTGCAAAAAACCCGTCCCACGGAAACCAGGATTCGCAACAATGGACATGCCATATAGAGAAGACGTCAATTAAAAACTTCCGAATAGGTGCCGATCGGCGCTGAAAAGCTTTGAACTTCCATTCGGCAGGGAAAGCAATGATTTTTCAAGCGAATTCCATATCACATTGAGATGACTCAAATAGAACTGGCGTAGGTCTTTTTCATCAAGAGCGCCCTTTTTGCGAAAACGGTACAAATCTGTGCAATTACGGTAGAGACCCAATATCACCGACGCGCACAAAGCGACCATGTCATTCGGTTCGATTCCATGTTTTAGCTGCTCGTGCTTGAAAAGGGTGCAGTAAAGAGATTCCGCGATCATGACATTTTCGAGTTCAAATCGATTGAAAACGCCTGACTCGTCTCGTGCTGTGTGCAGGATATAGCTAACATCGAAAAGTCCAAACATCAGCTTAAAATCCATAACCATCGTCTCCAAAACCTTTTCCTTTAAAGGCATGGAGCTAGGTAACGAACCAGCAAACGACTTAAGTTCAAGAATGTTTTCTCGACCGAACTTTCTGAGAATAGACTCCTTGGTAGGGAAGTAGTTATAAAGGGTGCGAGTTGAAACCCCAGCCTCCGCAGCAATGTCTGAAAGCGTTGTTTGCATGTATCCCAATTCGCAGAATAGCGATAGTGCAGCATCGTAGAGTCTTTGCTCCATTACGCGTTTATTTTCATCGCGATTACCCATATCCGCCTTCTTTTCTTCGTTTTCCCTGCCACGCGACTCGAACTTCTATCGTTCACGTATCGTGAACAGGGTCATTTTCGGTTTTTGCTTTACCGAGTCGATGAAATCTTCTAAGTCACCGCACGAAATCACGTTATAGGAGCAGTGACGAACACATGCCGCCTGACCACCAGCCTTTATACGAGTCGAACATAAATCGCACCAATCAGTGGGAACTGGCATGAAATCGTATTGCCATGCGCCGTCTCTTGTCCGAAACGGGCCCAGCTTAGTCACTTTGATTCCCATTTTATCGGGAGTTACTCCACGCTCTTCAATGCATGCAATTTCGCAGTCGGAACAACCGAGGCAATATTCATAATCGGCAAGCATAGCTTTCATCGAATCAACTAACCCCGTTTCTTTTCCTTATATGTCGACTTCTGCTCTCAAGCCGAATTCCAGGAGCAGGAGGCTGTTGAGCCCCGCATTCAACGCAAAACGGAGAAAACATGCTTGGCAGCTTTGCATGGCAAATTATGCATCTCCCTTGTCTTTCGACGCATTTTCCGCAGTGAATGCATGGACAGCACATACTCCCCCCCTCCCCCAAATATTTATCGTTAAAATCAACCTGACATTGCATTTCTGGCAACGTTCAAGTTTTCTATTGATTATCAGCTATTTAAAACTTGGGCGCAATAAAGATTATAAAGGTGCGAATACGAGCTAGCTTTGGGAACCGCTCCCATCAAGCGTAACGATCTTGGACAATACGCCTCGCAGAATATCCAATGACAACTTGGATATTTGAGCCCCTGATAATAAGGCAAGCGACGTTTCCGTTGGAGTCGAGCATCATCAGCGGGCCTAACCCGTTCACACTTCGCCGTTTAATCGGAGAAAGCACATCGACAACAACGAGATTCGGCTTTTGAGCAAATATCTCGAATTTGCCGAACGCGAAATCGCGTGTTTCGCGAGAGAGGAAATCAGAATTGGCAATCGTCACGTTGTCCTTGCAAGCACTGCGTTGCAGCAGCAAAACGCAAAAAAGGCCCAAGCCGTCAAACGCCTGCGATATAATGCAGCTCAACTCTAAACACGAGCAACAAAGGAGGTGAGGGGATGTCTAGGAAGCAGCACGTGCCGAAAACCGGGCCCGTCTGGCATCAGTCGGCCGAACAGGCAACGCTCGCGAAGAAGCCGCGCTACAACGGGTTCGCCTGTGGGCACGGAGTGCACGGGAGCACGAAATACTGCCGCGCGAAGGAAAAACGCGCTTGGCAAAAGCAGCTCGGACAAGAAGGAGCCCCTCATGAGGCTCCTTCTTTTTTTGCGGCGCCAACGGCACCGCAGTCCCTTTCGACCAACGCATCTCCACCGATCGCGCTAGATGCGGCCTCCGCAGCGCCGAAAGCCACCTTTCCATCGTGTCGGCGAACCCCTGACAAAACTTTTCCTGCAAAACTTAACTCGCACCCCAGCGAGTTAGTGGTTAGTTCGCTCGATGAATCATATGATTAGTAAACAGGCCCTTTCGATTTTGCCCATGAGAGCGCCATCAGATTAATGGATTACTTGCGGTCCGTATCGTCAACCAGAGAGAACAGCTCTTTTCTGCTCGATATCCCGAACTTCTGATAGATGTGATGAAGGTGCGATTTCACCGTGCCCTCTGAGATGAACATGTCGTTGGCAATTTGGCCGTTTGTCTTTCCTTGCATGGCGAGACGGAACACCTCCGTCTCGCGATCGGTGAGGTCGTGGGCGGCGATTAAGCTGCTCAAGCGAGCCGCCGTGCAATCGCTGCCAGACGCTCCCCCCGAGGATTCGTCCCGCATTTCCGCAGTTTCTTCCAGCTCCTTGAAGATAAACCGTCCCTTCTCCGACATGAGGCTGACGGTAGTCATCGCGATGATGGTCAGAACGATTATCTTGAAGATTGCGCTTATAGAAGGAACTCCCAGATAGGACACAAGGGATCCAATGCCTATTCCCAACACGCGCGTACCGAACTGCGTTGCCGCCAAGAGGGAGAAAAGCCAGATGGCAGACGCACCCGTTTTGCAGGAGATGGCGCACACCATCAGGACAAGCAGCAGCTCCATAGCGGAGTACCCGGCATGGAGCACTAGGGAGGACACGGGGCCGCTGAAGCCAGGTACGACAGCGACCAGCAAGAACCCCCCGGTCATCAGCGGCAATGCTATGCGAAAGAGAATAGAGGCGTTGAAGCGCGTGCCGCTTATCAGCATCAGGATGATTACGATAGCGCTTGGTATCGCGGTGGCGTAGCGGGCAGAGATTACGTCCCCGGTCGGTGCCGCGACGCCACAAGCGAACGAGTAAGCCGCGATGAAGAGCATTGCCTTGCGCGGAATCGGGAAAAGCTCGCTTGCAGCATCATCGGCGCAATGCGGTTCCGGCAACCTTGCGTCGCGCTCATATCGATCGTGGCAGTTTAGTTCGCGTCGAGCGAATCGATAGGCAAGGATGGAAGCAATTGCCAGCACTGCAAGTAAGAAAAGGGCTCTCGGCGCGGGGTTGAACTCTGTAAAAAACACGATGCACTGCGCCATTATCACAGCGCAGGAGTTGGCGAAGATGGCTTGGTTGGGGTTGAGGGCGGCGTATAGGTCGATCCAAAGGGCAGAGAGGATGACGGTGCCGGCGGACTGGGTCATGATGCTTGCGAGCAAAATCCCATCGGTAAAACTCTGCGTAACGTTGAAGGCGGCAATGCCTAGAAAGAGGATGGAGAGGAAAAAGCAGGCCATGCCGATCCCGAGGCCTCTCTCTCGGATACGTTGCGGGCCCAGGCGATATATGACGATTGCCAGAACGAGGGCGGAGATTGTGAAAAACACCGTGCGCACGCCGGGGATGGCTGATACGTCAAGGAGCACTCCCGAGGCTGACGCACACGCTTTAATGAAAGAAAACCCGTAAATCGCGAGGGGAATGGCTGCGATTTCCCTCGCGATTTCATCGATTCTGCTCATCTATCTCTCCCCACGTCCCACCAGGCAATTTATCAAGATATCTACCTGTTAGTTTATAGAAGGTTTATCTCCCTGGTTTAGTCATTTGCACGAACTGCCCAGTACATGGGCGATGTAGTTCAGGGGTTTATCTGAAAGTATCGAGGTTGCAGTAAAAGGGGTGCGTGTAGTTAAGGAGGGAGGGGGAGGAAGCGTTTGCGAAAGCAACCGCGCCCAATTGGCAACTACCGAAAAGGGGAATCAAATGACGAAAAAAGAAAAAGCCATCGCGCAGGCGGAACGCGACCGCGCGATGGACGAGAAGCTGAGCGCCGAGTTCAGCGACCCGCAGAAGCGGGCGCGTCGGAGAAGGAATGTGCGCAGGGGCTGGTGCATCACCCTAGCGCTATTGCTACTCGTCAGCGCCATCAACTGGGGAGTCATCACCGGAATGGGCAACATCAGCATCGATCGAATCAAACTGTCGGGCAACGACGGAGCCGAGTTCAGCGGGCTGGTATACCGTCCGCAGAACGCGACCGATGCCACTCCCGCGCCGACGATCATCATGTTCCACGGCAATGCAGGCAATGCTCGAAATCACGAGTCTCAGGCTATGGAGTTCGCGCGTCGCGGCTTTGTCGTGGTTACACCGGATCTGTACGGCTCGGGCGATTCCCAGGGTTATTTCGACGGCACAATAACGGATAAAAGCTTCGGGGCGGCAACGTCCCCGAGAGGCTTGCTCGACGAAGCAGACTTGTTCTTCCAGTACGCCTATACCCTTCCCTACGTCGATACTAACAACATCATCGCTTCTGGTCACTCTATGGGGTGCAATGCGGCGACGATGCTCGGCGCGAAATATGGAGCGCAGACGGTCATCCTGGAGTCCCCGGTTATTCTGCTTCGTGGAGAGAACAATCCTTACGCTGAGGAATGGAATAATTACCGAGGGAACTATGTCTCCCTTGTCGGTGACGTTGAAGTCGGCGGTCCCATGCCGATTCAGGACCCGCTTCCTATTCTCCATAACGTTCCTGGCTGCGAAAATGTAACCGAAGTTGAGGAGGGCAAGGTCTACGGATCCTTTGAAGAGGGCAATGGTTTTGTCTATATCGTCGAGAATCAGCGCATTCACGAAGCCGCGTTCGTGAACTCCCAGACTATCGGGAATATGCTGAAATACGGACAACTTGCTGTAGGCGATGCGGTGCCGAATTACATTGACTCCTCGGATCAGGTTTGGATGTACAAGGATTACATTGGGCTTCTGGGGATCTTCGTTTGGGTCGCTTTCGTGATGGCTACGGCCCTTCTGGCAATCGAGGAGATTCCCGCTTTCGCCTCTGTACGCCGCCCGCTCGCGCGCAACGTCGGCTTCCGCGGCAAGAGCCTTGTCGTTGCCACGATTGTCGGTTTGCTCGTGCCGTACCTCGTTATCAAGACAGACGCGTTCGGTATCGTCGGTGGCGGAAAGTATGTGCATCTTTGGGCATGCGGATTTAATCTCAGCTTCTCCAACATGGGCTTCGGCGTCGTGATCGGCCTGGCACTTGTGTGCGTCATCGGCTCCCTTGTCTTTATTCTCAGCGAGCGCAAGAAGAAGGCCTTGAAGCCCTGCGACTTCGGCATCACGCCCGTAGGCTATAGTGAGAAATCGACTACTGGCGAGAAGGCGAAAGCCATCGCCGGGATGATCGGAAAGAGCGCCCTTGTGGCGGCTTTGGCCGTCGGCGTCGGCTTCGCCTACATGCAATTACAATCTTCCGTTCTGGGCACTGACTTCTACGCGTGGTTCTTCGGGGTAAAGGATCTTCCTCTTGTGAAGATTCCTTATTACATCAACTACCTTGTCGTGTTCATCCTGTGCTTCGTTGTCCTGTCCATCGACATGAACATCATTCGCCGCCTGCCGACCACGGGCAGCGAGACCAAGGACCTTATCATCGCGATGGCCGTGAACGTCGTCGTCGGCATCGCCATGGTGATCCTCATCGTTGTTGTTAAGTGGCACCTGCAGAGCATTGGGTCGCCCGCCGATACCAACTGGCTGTGGGGCATGGGTCTCGACACCCAACGCATCTGGGGCTTGCCCGTCGGCATGACCGTTGCGACGGCGGCGTCAACCTTCATTTACAAAAAGACTGGCAACCTGTGGCTGTGCGCTTTGTTGGTGGGCACCGTGGCCTGCCTCATGGGTATACTCTACGGTAGCACCCGCTTCCACTACCTGACTTACTTCTGCGGGTAGAGATAGAGCGTAGCTAGCCTCGCAACCCGTTTCCCTTCAGCTCCTGCGCAGTAATCGCGCGGGAGCTTTTTAGCTCTTGGACCCTCAGTCTAAATACAACGATTCAAGACGAGCAACGGCCCACAACCCCCGATGGAATGGCGTCTGCCTAGGGAACCGTTGAATAATTCACGGTCGGTTGCATGCCGCATGCCGCCCAATCAAAATCAACAGAATCCGTTGCAGTTGTAGGTTATTGGCCTGCGACTGCAACATGAGAAGAAGCAACCGCATGCCGTCTATCGCCGTGCTTTCCGAGTCGGAGGGCGCGTTCACCGCAACACAGACAGCCAGGGTCGGTGTGCCCCGCGACGCTCTCCACGACGCCACATGCGCCGGCCGCCTGGAGCGCGACGCCTACCGCCTCGTCGCTGCTCGGCATCGGCGAGGCTTCGAAGCTCGCGGCCGAACAAGCAACGCTCATGGAGAAGCCGCACTACAACGGGTTCGCCTGCGGGCATGGAGCGCGCGGGACGCACTCGCTTCATCCCGCGCGCTCGTTGCACCTTACGCCTCCGCCACGGCATCTGTCATCTCGCGCACGTAGGCGGCCACGGGCTCCACCGCTTCCGCCCCGTGTTCGGCCACGAGCTTCACGATCGCGCTGCCCACGATCGCGCCGTCCGACACGGCCGCCATCTTGCGGGCCTGATCAGGCGTCGAGATGCCGAAGCCCACCGCGCAGGGCACCTTTGGGTTCGCCTCGCGCACAAGCTTCACCATCCCGGCGACGTCGCCCTCGATGCTCGAGCGCACGCCCGTCACACCGAGCGAGCTCACGCAGTACACGAACCCCTCCGCATCCGCTGCGATCTCACGCACGCGCCCAGCCGACGTCGGCGCGATGAGCGACACCAGCGCCAGCCCCCGCCCGCGGCACGGCAACGCGAACTCGGCCTTCTCCTCGAAGGGCACATCGGGCAGGATGAGCGCATCGACCCCCACCTCCGCCATACGATCGCAGAACCGTTCGGTCCCGTACGAGTACACCACGTTCGCGTACGTCATGAAGGCAAGCGGCGCGTCCGTCTTCTCGCGCAGCCTCCGCACAAGCTCGAACACGTCGTCGGTGGTGACGCCGCCCGAAAGCGCGCGCAGGTTCGCCGCCTGGATGACCGGCCCCTCCGCCGTCGGATCGGAAAACGGGATGCCGAGCTCGATCACGCCCGCGCCGGCCTCCGCCATGGCCAGCACCAGCTTCTCGGTCGTCTCGATGTCGGGGTCCCCGCAGGTGACGAACGGGATGAACGCCTTCTTGCCGCCCGCAAACGCCGCGGCGATGCGCGCCGCGCCCGTGCGGGCCGTGGTCTCGTTATTCATGGAGATCCTCCCCTCGATAGCGGGCGATCGCGGCGCAGTCCTTGTCGCCGCGGCCCGAGATGTTGATTACCAGAACCTGGTCCTTCCCCATTTCAGGGGCCATCTTCTTCGCGTACGCCACCGCATGCGCGCTCTCGATGGCGGGGATGATACCCTCGGTACGGCTTAGGTACTCGAACGCATCGACCGCCTCGTCGTCGGTCACGGGAACGTACTCGGCGCGCCCCGTGTCATGCAGCCACGCGTGCTCGGGTCCGATCCCGGGGTAGTCAAGCCCCGCCGAGATGGAGTACACCGGCGCGATCTGGCCGTACTCGTCCTGGCAGAAATAGCTCTTCATGCCGTGGAAGATGCCTAAGCGCCCCGTCGATATCGTCGCCGCGGTCTCGAACGTGTCGGCGCCGCGACCTGCGGCTTCGCACCCGACCAGGCGCACCGACGGCTCGTCGATGAAGTGGTAGAACGCCCCGATCGCGTTCGACCCGCCGCCCACGCACGCCACCACCGCGTCGGGCAGCTTCCCTTCCGCGGCGTACACCTGCTCCTTGATCTCGCGCGAGATGACCGCCTGGAAATCACGCACGATCGTCGGGAACGGGTGCGGTCCCATGACCGACCCCAGGCAGTAATGCGTGTCGTCGATGCGCGTCGTCCATTCGCGGAAGGTCTCGCTCACCGCGTCCTTCAGCGTGCCCGTGCCGGAATCGACCGAGCGCACTTCCGAACCCAGAAGCCGCATCTTGTACACGTTGAGCGCCTGGCGCTCGATGTCTTCCTTGCCCATGAACACGACGCACTCCATGTCGAGCAGCGCAGCCGCGGTCGCGGTCGCCACGCCGTGCTGGCCCGCGCCCGTCTCGGCGATGAGCCGGGTCTTGCCCATCTTCTTGGCGAGCAGCGCCTGCCCGAGCACGTTGTTGATCTTGTGCGCGCCCGTGTGGTTCAAGTCCTCGCGCTTGAGGTAGATCTTCGCCCCGCCCAAGTCCTCGGTCATGCGGCGCGCGAAGTACAGCATGCTCGGACGCCCAGCGTAGTTGTTGAGCAGGTCGGTGAGTTCGGCGTTGAACTCAGGGTCGTTTTTGTAATGGGCGTACGCCTCCTCGAGCTCGATCACGGCGTTCATCAGCGTTTCGGGGATGTACTGCCCGCCGTGGGCGCCGAAGCGCCCGCGGGATGTTGGCGAATTGCTCATGAAATGCTCCTAACCTTGGCGACCGCGGCCGCCATTTTCACAGGGTCCTTAACGTGTTCGGTCTCCACGCCGGAAGACATGTCGACGCCGATAAGCGCGCTTCCTGAAAGCTCCCTCACGCGGCGCACAGCCTCGCCCACGTTCTCGGGGGAAAGCCCGCCCGCCAGGAAGAACGGCCGGGGGAAGCCGGAGAGCAGCTCCCAGTCGAACGCCCTCCCCTCCCCCGCGCCGCCGTCGAGCAGCACCGCATCGGCGCACGTCTCGCGCGCCGCGCGCACATCGTCCGCACCGCGCACGCGGAAGGCGCGCACGATGCGGCCGCGCCATCGCTCGCGGGTCGGCCGCGCGCCCGCATCGAAGGCGCCATCCAGCGCAGCCGCCGCCGAACCCGTGAACGCGCCGGGTTCCCGCAGCAGCGCGCGCAGCCTTGCGAGATACGCCTCGTCCTCGCGCCCGTGCAGCTGCACCGCGTCGATCGCACGCGCCGCCACCAAGCTCGCTATGCGCTCGGGCGGCTCGTCCATGAACACGCCCACCCGCACGATGCCCTCGTCAAGCCCGCGCGAGAGCGCGGCGACCGCATCGGCGTCGATGCTTCTCCTGCGGCCGGGCACGTCGATCACGAATCCCGCGAAATCGGGCGCAGCCGCGTTCGCCGCCTGCGCATCCGCCGCGCGCGTAAGCCCGCAGAGCTTGATCAGCATGGCGCATCGCCCCCACCCGCAAACGAGCCGGCCACGCTCCCGGGCACCGC
The DNA here is from genome assembly GCA_934654815.1 of uncultured Ellagibacter sp. Taxonomy (GTDB): domain Bacteria; phylum Actinomycetota; class Coriobacteriia; order Coriobacteriales; family Eggerthellaceae; genus Ellagibacter. Next base: position 23,192 of record CAKUGU010000003.1, on the reverse strand, counting down.
GCCGCCCGAAGCGCCCTGCCCGCCGGGAAGCGCGTCGCCCGCAAGCTCGATGAGCTTCGCCCGCTTGTCGCCGGCGCGCATGAGCGCCTCGCCCACGAGCACGGCGTCGGCTCCCATCTCGCGTGCCGCATCCACGTCGTCTGCCCCCTTGACCCCGCTTTCGGACACGAACAGCACGCCCGGCGGCACCAGGTCGCGCAGCTTGCGGGACGCCCCCATGTCGACGGAGAACGTCTTCAGATCGCGGTTGTTCACGCCCACCACGCGCGCGCCCGCCGCAAGCGCGCGCTCGACCTCGTGCTCGGTATGCGCCTCCACAAGCGCGGAGAGATGCAGCTCGTCGGCGAGCTCGCGATACGCGCGAAGCTGCGCGTCGTCCAAGATCGCGCAGATGAGCAGCACCGCGCTCGCGCCGAGCGCCTTCGCGCCGTACACCATGTACTCGTCGACCACGAAGTCCTTGCGCAGCACCGGGATACGGACGCCCGCGACGATTTCCTGTAGGTACTCGTCGCGCCCCAAAAACCAGAACGGCTCGGTCAAACACGATATCGCTGCCGCGCCCGCACGCTCGTATTCGCGCGCCACCGCGAGCGGCTCGATGTCGGGCGCGATCATGCCCTTCGAAGGCGAGGCCTTCTTCACCTCGCAGATGAACTGCACGCCCGCACGCTCGAGCGCCACCTCGAAGGGAAACCCGCACGGCGCCGCATCGCGTGCCGCACGGCGCTCCTCCTCGGTCACAGGCCCGCCCTCATCGGGAGAAAGCTCCGCTGCGCATGTCGCGCACTCCCCTGCGCGAGCCTCCTCGGCGGCGCGGCGCACGCTCGCAAGCGACCGCACCTTTTTCTCGGCCGCCACGCGCTCGCGCGTCTTTTCGGCTATTTCCTCAAGAATGTTCACGTTTTCCCTCGTCACGAACTCGCTCGCCCTACTCGGCGCAGCTTGCGGCCGCGTAGGCTTCCAACTTCGACAATGCCGCCCCCGAGTCGATGAGCTCGCGTGCCCGCTCGACGCCGGCGCGAAGGCTCTCAACCGCACCCGCCACGTACAAACCCGCAGCGGCGTTCAGCACCACGGTGTCGCGCTTGCATCCTGCGATCTCACCCGAAAGGATGCCCCTCGTCGTCGTCGCGTTCTCCTGCGCATCGCCCCCGCGCAAGTCGTCGCGAGCGCACGCGTTCATGCCGAAATCCTCGGGCGAGATCGTGTACGCACGGTACACCACTGCGCCTTCGCGCACGCCGCCCGCCGCGAGGAGAGCGTCCTCCCCCTCGCCAGCGGCGAACTCGCACACGCGCGTCGGGCCCGCCGTCGAGAGCTCGTCGAGCACGCACTCGCCGAACACCACCATGCCCCGCTTGACTCTCAGGCTCGTAAGCACGCGCGCAAGCGGCTCCACGAGCGAGCCGTCGTACACGCCCATCACCATGAACGCCGGGTTCGCCGGGTTCGTGAGCGGCCCCAAGATATTGAACACCGTGCGGATGCCGAGCTCCTTACGGATCGGCCCCACGTGCTTCATCGCGCTGTGGTACTTCTGCGCGAAGAGGAAGCAAATGCCCACCTCGTCGAGCAGCCTGCAGGCGAGCCCGGGCGATTGGTCGATGTTCACGCCGAGCGCTTCCAGGCAGTCCGCGGCGCCCGACTTGCTCGACGCGGCGCGGTTTCCGTGCTTAGCCACCTTCACGCCGCCGGCCGCGATCACCATCGAAGCCGTCGTCGAGATGTTGAAGCTCTGCGCGCCGTCGCCGCCTGTGCCCACGATTTCGAGCACGTCGCCCGCGTAATCGACGCGCGTCGCCTTGTCGCGCATCGCCGCCGCGCACCCGGCGATCTCATCGATGGTCTCGGCCTTCGTGCTCTTCGTGGAGAGCGCGGCGAGAAACGCCGCCGTTTGCGTGGGAGTCGTGCTTCCCGACATGATCTCGTCGATGGTGGCGTACGCCTCGTCGTAGGCAAGGTCGCGCTTGTCGACGATCTTGTGGATTGCTTCCTGGATCATTTCTTCGTCTCCTTAGTTTTCAATCGTCGCTTCATGTTCGCTCTCGAATGACCGCGCGACCTCGATGAAGTTCCCGAGAATCTTCGCGCCGTGCTCCGTCATGACGCTCTCGGGGTGGAACTGCACGCCGAACACCGGATGTTCCGCATGCTCGATGGCCATCACCTCGCCGTCGGCGGTGCGCGCCGTGACGCGCAGGCATGCCGGCAGGTCGCCTTCTATCGCCGCAAGCGAGTGGTAGCGCGCCACCGCGAACTCCTCGGGCATCCCGGCGAAAAGCGCGCTTCCCGCTTCCGGGCGAATGCGCGAGGTCTTCCCGTGCATGAGCTTTTTCGCATACCCCACGCGCCCGCCGAACGCCTCGCATATCGCCTGGTGGCCGAGGCAAACCCCCAGGATGGGAATACGACCTGCGAACACGCGGCACGCCCCTTCGCACACGCCCGCGTCCGCCGGGCGACCCGGCCCCGGCGACAGCACGAGCGCCGACGGGGCACGCCGCTCGATGCCTTCCACCGTGACCGCGTCGTTTCGCACGACCTCGATTGCGGGATCGATCTCCCCCATCATCTGGTAGAGGTTGTAGACGAAGCTGTCGTAGTTATCGATGACGAGGATCATCGGATACCCCCTTCCGCGCGCTCGATCGCGGCCACGACGGCTCGCGCCTTGTTGCGACATTCCTCGTATTCGGAGTCGGGATCGCTGTCAGCGACGATGCCCGCGCCCGACTGCACGCAGACCTGGCCACCCTTCTTGTACGCCAACCTGATGGAGATGCACGTGTCGAGGTTGCCCGCGAAGTCGAGGTACCCCACGGCCCCACCGTAGATGCCGCGCTTCTGCCCCTCGAGCTCCTCGATGATCTGGCAGGCTCGCAGCTTCGGCGCCCCCGAAAGCGTGCCTGCGGGAAGGATCGCGTCGACCGCGTCCACCGCATCGAAGCCGCAGGCGAGCTTTCCCGAGACCTCGGACCCGATGTGCATGACGTGCGAGAACCGGTGGATGGAGAGATAGCGGTCGACGGAGACGCTGCCGAGCTCGCAGATTTTCCCGAGGTCGTTTCGCCCCAGGTCGACGAGCATGTTGTGCTCGGCGAGCTCCTTCTCGTCGGCGAGCAGCTCGGCTTCGAGCGCATGGTCTGCCGCGTCGTCTTTCCCGCGCGGCCGCGTCCCCGCGAGGGGGAACGTGCGCACCGTGCCGTCCTCCAGCCGCGCAAGCGTCTCGGGCGAGGCGCCCGCGATCTCGATGTCGTCGCTCGCGAAGTAGAACATGTAGGGCGAGGGGTTTTGGGTCCGCATCACGCGGTACACGTCGAGCATGCTGCCCTCGGCGGTCGCGTTCTGCGGGTTCGACAGCACCACCTGGAAGATGTCGCCCTCGCGGATGTAGCCCTTCGCGCGCTCGACCATGCGTGCGTACTCATCGCGCGAAAACCGCGGGCGCAGCGGGCTTGTCAGGTGGAGCGGCGGGAAGTAGGCCTTCGCGCCGCTATCGAGCAGCGAGCACACGGCGTCGATCTTCGCCTCGGCGCGGCGGTAGGCGGCGACCACCCCGTCGGGGTCGTCAAGCGACACGCCGGCGACCACGAGCACCTTCTGCTTCAGGTGGTCGAACACGATCATCTCGTCGAAGAGCATAAGGTCCACGTCGCGGAAGTCGCGGGCGGCCTCGCCTGTGCCCGCGGTGCCGCCCTCCGCGCGAAGCGTCGGCTCAGCGTACTTGATGTAGTCGTAGGAGAAGTACCCCACGAGCCCGCCCGCGAGCGGCGGCATGCCCTTGACCTGGGGCGATTTATAGCGTGCGAGCACCTCGCGGATGGCCGGGCCGGGGTGTTCCACCTGGCGCTCCTCCACGAGCGCGCTATCGCCGTCCGCTCCCTGGCGGATGCGCAGCATCCCGTTCTGGCAGGTGATTTCCATGGTCGGGCGAAAGCCCAGAAACGAATAGCGTCCTTGCCGCCCGTCCTGCTCGGCGCTTTCGAGCAGAAAGCAGTGGTGGCTCGCCGAGCGCATGGCGCGCACGACCTCGATCGGCGTGAACCTGTCGGCGATAAGCTCCTTCACCACGGCGACGCGCCGGTACTTCCCTTCCTCGGCGAACGAGCGGACCTCTCCAAGCGTTGGGAACACGGGGCACCTCCTCCTTTTCGCAGCCGGCATCCTGCCGGCCGCCGAGGACGTGCATGAAAAAAGCCCGCCCTCGGCAAACGGTTGTTGCCAAGGACGAGCTTGTTCGTTGCCCGCGGTGCCACCTTGATTCACGGCTTGCGCCGTGCGCTTTTGCGAAACGCCATCACGTTTCCGGCAACTGACGTATGCCATCACGTCGCGGGATACTGGGAAGCCGGTTTCCCGGCCGCCGTTCACCGCGCCCTCAGTGGTCCATTTGGCAACCTGCGTTCGACCCGATTCTCAGCATCGCGGGTTCTCTGTGCGTGCACAGCTGCTTTGACTTCCACCTCAGCGGTTTGGTTGAGCTTGGTTTGGGATACTATCCGTCTTCTCGCGCGCTGTCAAACGTTTTTTCGCGGCTTCTCGCGGGTCTTTTCACGCCGCTGCTTTGACGCGACATCGCGACGAGCGCCGTGCGCTACAATGGCGAAAACTCGTTTTCCCAGCGAAAGGGGCATTATGGACGCGCAAACCGCACGCATCGGCTTCATCGGATTCGGCAACATGGCAGGCGCCATGGCGAAGGGGCTCGTAACGTGCGCCCAGGTGGAGGGTAGCCGCATCTGCGCGTGCGCCGCCCACTTCGACGCGCTCGAGAAGCGCTGCGAGCCGCTCGGCATCCGCGCGCTGCGCACCCCTGCTGAGGTCGCCCAAGCAAGCGACATCGTCGTCATCGCGGTCAAGCCGCACCTCGTCGCCGACGTCGTTGCGGAATGCGCCGCCGAGCTGCGGGGGAAGGCCGTCGTCTCCGTCGCTGCCGGGCTTCTGTTCGACTTCTACGAAAACCTGCTCGGAGCGGGTTCGCACCATCTGTCCACCATCCCGAACACGCCGATCGCCATCGGCAAGGGCGTCATCGCCTACGAGCAGACTCACTCGCTTTCCGCCGAGGAATGGGGCGTTTTCGAAGCGCTCTTCTCCCCCATCGCGCTCATCGAGCCGGTCGCGGGGAACCTGCTTTCGTGTGCGAGCGCCGTGGCCGGGTGCGGCCCCGCCTTCGCGGCGATGTTCATCGAGGCGCTCGCCGACGGCGCGGTCAAGAACGGCCTTCCCCGACAGACCGCCTACCGCCTCGCCGCGCAGATGCTCGCCGGCACCGCCGAACTCCATCTCGCCGAAGGCACGCATCCCGGCGCGATGAAGGACGCCGTGTGCAGCCCCGGCGGCACCACCATCAAGGGCGTCGCCGCGCTCGAGGACGCCGGGTTCCGCTCGGCCGTGATCAAGGCGGTCGACGCGACGCTTTCCTAGCCGCACGCCTCAATCGGCTCGATATTGCGCTCGTTTCCGCGAGCGAAATGGAAAAGGCCCTGTCACCAGGGCCTTTTTTGTCGTATGAGCTCGCCCGCCCTTATCGCTTCGCGGGCGAGGAAACGCTATTTCACATGGACGAGCGAGAACACCTCGGCATCGCTTTCCTTCGCGATCGCCTCGCACGGATGCAGGAAGTCGAGCTCCATGAGGAAGCCGAAGCCCGCGAGCTTCGCGCCGAACTGCTCGACGAGCTTCGCCTGCGCGATGGCCGTGCCGCCCGTCGCCACCAAGTCGTCCACGATGAGGACGACGTCGCCTTCGTCGAGCGCGTCGACGTGCATCTGCAGCTCGTCGGTGCCGTATTCCAGCTCATAGCTCTCCGAGCGCACTTCGCGCGGCAGCTTCCCCGGCTTGCGCGCGGGGACGAAGCCGGCCCCGAGCTTGTACGCGACCGGCGCGCCGATCATGAAGCCGCGCGCCTCGGCGCCCACCACCTTCGTCACGCCCGCGCCCGCGTAGTGCTCGGCGATTGCGTCGATCGTCGCGGCGAACCCCTCGGGGTCCTTCAGAAGCGTGGTGATATCCTTGAACACGACGCCCTTTTCCGGGTAGTCGGGAATGTCGGTGATATGGCTCTCGAAATCGTAGTCGGCCATGACGGCGTCCTTTCTCGGGTACGTACATGCGATGCAACGCGAACCTACCCATTGTAGCCCTCGCCGCGCAAGATATTCCCCACATGGTGATGATTTCAAATGTGGAGGAATTGTGAACGTACCCTTCCAAGCTCAGAAAAAGCCGCCCTGCGACCAGCTCTTTCCTCCTTTTCGAACCGAATTTGGTTGGTGAATAACAACAAAGTTCGACTAACAACGTCGTTTCGCCTGGTCAGCACTCATTTCAGAAAAGCAGTTCCAGGATGCGCTTTCGCGCGGCGAGCGGCTCTTACCCACCTCATCTTCTTGTTATAAAACACCCGTGCCCTTTCAGTATCAGGTAAGTTACAACAATTGATAACAAATAAGGGTAGACATCTTGGTGTTTCTTGTTATACTTCTGGTCGTTAAGTTGAATATGCTTTTATCGGGTCGATAAAAGAAAAGAACCCCTTCAGCGCCAACTGAAGGGGTCTGGTTAAGTGATCGAAATCACTCACGTCGCAATGAGTATTCTATCACTCTAGCTGTTTGCGCGCAATGAAAATGCACGTTAACAGGCCTCTTTTCACTATCGACATACAAAAATTGCCGGTTCGTTCCGGGTGGTTGAAGTGCACCTTCTTCCGCCCTGATAGGTGTGTCACGTGTCGATGGGTGGTTTGCATAGCGAGGCCTTGCAGCGCGAGGAAAGCGAGCGGGAAACCTTTTTCCGCATCCTCACGCACGATGACCGCAACAGCTATTATCTGCTTTCCACCTGCGTAAACGGCATATGGACCGAAGCCGCGTACAAGAAGTCGCAGCTTCCCTACATCCCGTTCGGCGAGTTCCGCCCAAGCTACGTCACGCACAATGGCTTCACCGGCAAACGACGCAAAACCGAAGAGGTGCGCCAACTCGGTTCCCTCTTCTTCGACTTGGATTGTCATGCGGCCTCAACCGATACGGCCCGCAAGGCAGTCGACGCTGCGCTTTCTCTGATCGCGGCAGCTTGCGAATCGCACTCCCTTCCTGAACCGTCGATTATCGTCGATTCAGGAAGGGGCGTGCATCTCTACTATGTCCTCGACCGGTCGATTCCCTACCGTTTTGCGTCGGGAGGTACGGTGAACGAGAAGGGCATCGGCCTGTTCCGCCTGGTCCAGCGCCGGCTCGCGCGGCTGATCGAAGAGGTCGTCTCCCCTGCTGCCGATATCGAGGTCGATCGCAAAGTCTTCGACTTCACGCGCGTCGCGCGCATTCCCGGCACCTACAACGAGGCGGCTGGCTGCTTCGCGCGCCTCGTCTCGGTCAACGAGGCCTTCCACGACCTCTCCAACCTTGCGCTCTGGAAACCGAAGCAGGACGCGGAACCCGTTCCCGAAAAGAGCAAGCGCTCCCCCGTCATCGTCAGCTTCCAGCCGCTCCTGCTGTCCCGCTTGGGGAAGATCCTCGAGCTGCAGGAGCTTCGCGGCTTTTCCTGCGAGGGAAACCGCGAGCTCATGAGCTTTGTCTTCTACAACACCGCTGTCCAGGTCTATTCGCGAGAGGAAGCGAAGCGCCGACTCTCACTTTTCAACGCGCGGTTCACCTCCCCTTTGGCGACATGCGAATTGCGCGGCATCGAGAAATCGGTCGACCGCGTGGTGAACGTGCGTGGGCAGAAGGGGTTCTACCTGCTCAGCGCCCGAAAGCTCATCGAGCTTCTCGCGCTTTCCCCTGAAGAGTCGAAGGCGATCGGCTTCTTCGCGTCGAAGCGCGTGATGGATCGCGCCCTAGCAAAGAAGGAGACGAGGAGAAAGCGGGAAGAACGCAATGCTCGCATCGTCGAGCTCTACCGAACCGGTCGATTCACACAAATTCAGGTTGCTAATGAAATCGGTTGCTCTGAGCGAACGGTGGCTTCGGTTCTGAAGGAAGCTGGGTTCACCAAGAGAGTCGCGCAGCACGGACGAAAGCGAGTTGCAGCGGTTAAGCCTATGGCCCGCACCTTTCTTCGTAGACGATCCTGGGGCATTCGTATCACCAGTTCAAACGGGAGAGAAGCATCGTTCCGAAGCGCCTCTCTCCCGTTGCCCCGCATATCCCGTCGTCATACCCGGTTCATTACCCAGAAGGAACTTCCCTATCGAAGAATTCCTGCAAAAAATTGTCCTACGAGTTTAAGGGGAGTGGCTCCTCTACCCTTCTTCAACTCGTTTTGCGTCCTTCGAACGTGATGCCTAGTTTCCGAGGGAGTCTTGCTGTTGTTCGATTTCCCGTATCAGCATCTTGATTTCGCCGATGAGTTTGTAGTCGGCTTCTCCACCCACCTTATCGGCTCGTTTCAAGGCGTTTTTCGCGGTTTTCAAGTAGCCGTCGATGTCTTTCGGCTTGCGGTCTGTCGTGGCTTTCTTCACGACGGTTTTCGGATCCGGTTGACTTGATAGCGTTTCTTCCGCTTCTAGCGTGTCGTGCGGTCGGTTTTTCACCTCATCGATGAGCACGGTGATCTGGTCGGTCGTGAGCTCGTCGGTTTTCACCGTGTTGATGATGTAGTTCTGCTTCTCGCCTGGAAGCTTTGAGATGGCCTCCGCCTGGGTTTGGGTGATGTCGCCTGCGTCGAGGAGGTCGTTCCCTTCCTTAGCAAGGTTCCTAGCTATATTGAGAAGCGTCTGCGCGGTGCGTTCGGAGACCCCGAAATGCTCGGCCAAGACGGTTTTGGTGTTGCGCCCCTTAAGCGATGGGTCGTCTTTGCGCCATTCAACGAGCTTGTCGGCAAGCACCTTGAAACCTTGTGCTCGCTCTGACGGCGAGATGTTGCGCTGGCCCATGTTGCTCGAGTGCATGATGAACTCGGCTTGCTCATCGGAAAGCGCTCCGAGCTTATGGCATCGACCGGGAACCATGCGCCACGCATCGCCGTATTTCTCGGCGAGAAGCTTGCATGCCCTCCAACGACGCTCGCCGTCGACGATTTGCACGCCGTCTTCCGTCTCACGAAGGATGAGTGGCTCGACTTCCTTCGAATTGTAAATCAGACCAGCGAGGTTCTTGACGTCCTCTTCGGTGATTTTATACGAGTTATTGGGGTTCGGCTTGATGTCCTCGATGTCGAACCAGTCGAAGCCCATTTCAGCGAGAAGCGTGTTACGACGGTTGTCGTTCGCCATCTTATCGGTGATCGAGGCATCTTGGTTGTTGCGCGCGTTGAACGCAGCCACACGCATCTCGTCTTCAGAAAGCGTGTTGCTTTTCGTGATGACGTTCGCCGCCGCTCCTCCGTTTTTGGCAATGGCTGCCTGTAATTTCTTCCTAGGCATTCATTTCCTCGATTTCCTGTGCGAGCAAGCGATACTGCATACCCGGTTTGCTGTCGGGCGCGTACGTGATAAGCGGCTCCATCGCGAGGCTCGCCTCGGGAACGACGGTGCTCTTCTCGATCTTCGTGTTGAAGTACTCTGCGTTTGGGATCGCTTCCTTCAGCAGCTCGCATCCGACTTTATAAGCCGACGTTTTTCGTTCGATCATCGTTTGCAGGATCTTCCAGTGCTGGGGGAGGCGCCTGCGTTCCTTCGCCGTTCGGTTGATCGTGTCGATCGTCTGGGAAAGCCCTGCAATCGCGAAACCGTCGACCTTGATGGGGATGATGATGTGCGAGGCGTTGTTTCCCGCCTCGAGTGCAACGATCGCGTTCGTCGTCGTCATATCCAAGCGCGGGCCGCAGTCGATGATGATGTAATCGAATTTCTCTTCGCCATCTTTCGCCATTTCCTCGACGAGGTCTTCGATGGCGTAGCAGAGTCTCGTGTCGACGCCGCCGGCGATTTCCGCCTTCAAACGCGTATCGGCATCGGCGAAGCGGAAATTTGACGGCACGCAGTACACGTTTTCGTAGTCGGTCGGCTTCATCACTTCTCGGAGCGTTTTACGCTGTCCGTTCGGCGTGGTCTGATAGAGAACGTCGGCGATGCATGCTTCCTCCGAGCGGGGGTCGTATACGCGAAGGCTCTGGCTCACGTTGCCCTGACCGTCCATATCGATCACGAGGACCTTGTAACCCATTTCGGAAAGGCAGACGGCAAGGCAGGTGCACGTCGTTGTTTTCGCGACACCGCCCTTGTAGCTCATGATAGAGATGATCGTCGGCTTCTCAGCGGATTGGGTCAGCTGACCGTTAAGAAGCAGGTCGGCGAGTTGGGATTTGTTGAGCCCTCTTCTTTCTGCTTCGCGCTCGAGCTCTTCAACGGTCTCTCTTCCCAGGGAAAGAGACTGCTGTTGCTTTTCCCCACCTTTCGACTTGCCTTTCGTGGCCATTGGAACCTCTTTCATCGAAGAACGACTATTCGATAATCGATTCCTATTCGAAATCTTCTTCATTTTTGGCTCATTTTCTCGAATTTGGAACTGTGCAGTGATTGCACACTTATCGTTTTTCGCCATTGTATCGGCTTCATTGTTGAGAAACAACCCATATGCTAAAACTTTTTGTTTAATCGAGCATTATTTTCCTTTGCTGGTTCTCACCGGCGCCATAAAGCCTTTTCTTACTGTGCAGCGACTGCACACAGGCTCTACCTTCGATGCTTTTGCTTGTTCGACTCCTCCGTCCGGCTACTGTGCAGTCGCTGCACAGTAGCCGGACGGAGGAGCTGCTTGCGATTGCGTTTAAAGAGACAAGAATCCGGAAAACGTCGTGTGCAGTGGCTGCACAGTAAATCAAAGGGCCGTCCAGGAATGACAGGAACCAATGCGTCGTAGGTTTTCGGCAAAAGCAATCTAAGGGTTTGAGAAGAAGCTGGCGAGCAGGGGGATGGGAATGCGACAGGATCTCTCTGGCATGTTTTGCGAGCAGCGTGTGTCAGGGGGGGGTGCAGAGCTTCTGAGTAAGGCAGGGCTCGTCATTGGTTCTCGCATTGGCAGTCAAGCGACCCCTCGGTCTGTAGGGGCATGATTATAAAGATGAAAGGGGTTTGAAAAGCTCAGAGCGATGAAGGCGAATACGAAGAGTCCAGAACAGTAAAGGCAAGAGGGGAGAGTGAAATGCGTCGGCCATTACCGAATGAGGGAGTGGAGTGGGAAAGTTCGTGAAGCGCGTAGGGGAGGGAGGTGGGGCGGAAGGCGAAAAGGAGAAAGAAGGCTGAGACGGGGCGTTATCGGAATCGCTCGTAAGGAACAAGAGGAATCTTAACGGAATCGCTTTCCCTTAAAACAGTATAGCAAACAAATGTTCGTTTTCGATACATCAACTCGCGAACGCCCCGTCGGCCTTCCAAGCGCCTCAGCACGCTCGTGAACCAAAAACAGGTGACAAAGCCGACTCTTTGTAACCCCTACGCCCACACATCGGCCGGTTCGGTCGGTGCGGTGTGGCCGTTCGCGTCGATAATGATTCCGGCAAGGGCAAGCGATTCAAGGAGGTAGGCCGATGGAACGCGGGCAGCGAATCGAAATCAACTATGCCGGATGGCTTGAAGATGGCGCGGAATTCGTGAACACGTGGCTTTCGCCCGACAACGTCGCCGTCACGATCGGAGCGGGCGGGCTGCTTCCTGCGTTTGAAGCGCAACTTCTTACGATGAGCAGGGGAGAGCGCAAAACGTTCACCGTCCCCTGCGAAGAAGCCTACGGCCCATACGACCCGCAAGGGGTCGTGAGCGTCCCGACGAAGAGCTTCCCGAACGCGAGCGAGCTGCCGGTCGGGCGCTACATCGAGTTCAGCGTAGGCGGTGCGCCCGCCCGCGCGAAGGTGGTTTCTGTCGACGGGGACGCGGTCGTCTTCGACACGAATCACGAGCTTGCAGGCCATGATCTGCGTTTCGAGGTCGAGCTCGTCGACGACGGCGAATCGACCGCGATGGACCAGGAAAGGGACTCGACCGGTTGCGGGTGCAACCGCTTGCGCGAATCGCTCGGAGGGTGCGACCACCACCATCATCATTGAGTTCAACGAGGCCGCATTTGCTGCTAAACTGAATAGACGAGCTTGCTCGAACGGCGCGAAGGCTACGATGGGGGAGGGGCCATGGACGCGAAGAGCGCAATAGAGGCGGCTTTCAGGGAGCTTGTCCTGCAGATGCCCTATGCTAAGATCACCGTCACGGAAATCTGCCGCAACGCGAACCTGTCCCGAAAGACGTTCTACGACAACTTCCAGGACAAGGAAGGCGTTCTCCAGGCGATTTTCGAAGACGACGTCGTCAAGCCCATCCTCACCATGAACACCCTGCTCACGTCGAAGCAGTCGCGCGACATGATGGGCGTCTACATGCAGAACATCTACGTGCCCATCTACGAGGACAAGGAATTCTATCGCAGGCTCGTCCGGCCGATGAAGGGCGTCGACGACACGTTCATCCGCGTGGTCACGAATTCGCTTGTGGAGCTCAACATGGCCATCATGAAGAACGCCGCCATATCGAGCGACCTCGAACGTGAGTACGTCGCCTACTATTTTGCCTCGTCGCAGGCCATGTTCATCCAGAAATGGATCTTCGATGGCATGCCCTTCACCCCGCAGGAGCTCGGCAGCCTCTACGAGAAGATGACGGGGTTCTACTGGCGCGATAACTCGAAGAACCTGCTCTGACGCCGCATTCCCCTAACCCGCGTTCCCATTCCCACTCTCCACCCGATTAAGTAACACATCGCCCAACCTGTAACCTCCTTCCACCCGAAACCGCGGCTTTGCCAAAGCGCGCGCCCGCGAAACCGCAAGAGAGCCAATTGCGGGGCGCGCCTTGCGCTCGGTACTCTCGAAAAGGAACGTGCGACCGGACTGCAACACCGGCCGCGCAAACCGGGGCGACGCCCCCGGGTAAGAGGGAGGAAGGAGCGAGGGATGAGCGAGAGGGAAGCCTACACCACCACGGTGCAGAGCATCGCGAGCGGCGGCACGGGCGGTGAGCCCACCGCAGTCGACAGCAAAGACGGGAAGATCGTCCGAATCCGCCCGCTGCACATCGACGAGAAGTACACCCACGAGGAGCTCGCGGACTCCATGTGGGAGCTCGACGTCGACGGCAAGAAGTTCCGCCCGGAATATAAGGCGGCTCCTAACTATATGGCGCTTGCCTATAAGGAGCGCGTCTACTCCAAGAACCGCGTCATGAAGCCGCTCAAGCGCGTCGACTGGGAACCGGGCGGCGACCCCGCGACCATGAACGCGGCAAACCGCGGCAAGTCGAAGTTCGTCGAGATTTCCTGGGACGAGGCGCTCGACATCATGGAATCCGAGCTGCGCCGCGTCATCGACGAGTACGGTCCCTACAGCGTGCTCTGCGTGGGCGAGGACGGCCACCGCGAGTCGAAGGATTTGCATGCCGGTGGCGGCATGCACGCCACGGTGATGAACCTGCTCGGCGGCTACACGCGCGAGACGCGCACCCCCGACTCCGTCGAGGGCTGGTATTGGGGCGCCAAGCACTTCTGGGGCGCCGGCTTCAACCGCGGCGGCGGCATGATCGCGCCCCCGCAGAACGGCTACAGCAACTACAACGTCGTCAAGGACGTGAGCGAGAACGCCGAGCTGCTCGTCTTCGACGCGGGCGACTGGGAGCTCACGCAGAACTACGCGTCGATGTTCTTCTCCCGCCTGCTCAAGTACTGGGAGGACCTCGGCAAGGAGTTCGTGTCGGTCGACCCGTTCTGCAACTACACGGCGGTGTGCCACAAGACCTTCAAGTGGATCCCCATCCTGCCCAACACCGACGCCGCGCTCGATTTCGGCGCGATGTACGTCATGATCACCGAGGGCATCTACGACAAGGATTACATCGACACGCACTCCATCGGCTTCGACAAGGTGGCCGACTACGTGCTCGGCAAGGAAGACGGCATTCCCAAGACCCCCGAATGGGCGAGCGAGCGCTGCGGCATCCCGCCGCACACCATCAAGGCGTACGCGCGCAACCTGTGCAAGAAGCGTGCGACGCACGTGCACTACAGCTCGGGCTCCATCAAGACGCCGTACTCCCATGAGCCGGGGCGCACGCAGGCGTACCTTCTCGCCATGCAGGGTATGGGCAAGCCCGGCGTGCAGCAGCTACACCTCGAGGCGACCAACATGGCCAAGGAGAAGCTCGCCGAATCGTCGACCCGCCCGTTCTCGCTGCTCAACCACTGCCGCATGTTCTACCCCTCCGCGCAGACGCTGCCCCGCACCGCCGTCGCCGAGGCCATCCGCAACGGGCATGTTGAATGGTACGGCAGCCCCTGCATCGTCTACGTGCCGACCGACGAGCAGTTCAAGAAGTTCACCTATCCCGGCGACCCGAAGATGGGGCTCATGATGGCGCAGGCCATGGCCCAGCGCGCGGGCCTTCCCGTGCCCACCGAGGAGCCTCGCCTGTCGCCCGTTCACATGCTGTGGTCGGAAAAGCCCTGCAACATGAACTGCTGGAACGGCGGGTTCGAATTCCAGGACGCCATCAGGAGCGACGAGGTGGAGTTCTTCGTCACCAACCACCAGTGGATGGAGAACGACTCGCTGTTCGCCGACCTCGTGCTCCCCGTCACCACCTGCGTCGAGGACGACGACACTATGGGCGCCTCCATGACCGTCGGCATGCGCTACGCCGGCTACACCCCGCACGCGTGCGATCGCGTGGGCGAGTCGAAGTCCGACTGGGAAATCGCGCTCGACGTGCTCGACCGCTTCGGCAAGCGCGAGCAGCTCGATCTGGGCATGACCACCGAGCAGTGGCTCGAGTACGGCTTCACCAACTCGCACCTTTCCACCGAAGTTGACTGGGACACTCTCGTCGAGAAGGGGCTGTACTACCCCAAGCTCGGGGAGAACTGGCGCGACGAAATCCCCGGCATGCGCGGCTTCTACGAGGACCCGGAGAAGTTCCCGCTCGACACGCCCTCTGGCAAGCTCGAGTTCTACTCCCAGGCGCTCGCGGACGCTTTCCCCGACGACAAGGAGCGCCAGCCCATCGCGAAGTGGGTCACGGGCGGGCCTGCCGAGGAGGGCTGGACGCACGACGAGTCGCTGTGGGGCGAGCGCTGCAAGAAGTACCCGCTGCTCGTCACGGCGAACCCGGCGCGCTTCCGCGTGCATGTGCAGGGCGACGACATCGCGTGGTACCGCGAGATCGAGACGACAAAAGTCAAGGGACCTGACGGATATCTGTACGAGCCTATCTGGATGGCCCCCGAGGACGCCGAGGCGCGCGGCATCGAGAGCGGCGACATCGTGAAGCTCTACAACGACCGCGGCATCGTGCTCACCGGCGCGCGCGTGTCCCAGCGCATCATGCCCGGCTCGGTCGTGGTGGCGAAGGGCTCGCGCGTCGACCCCATCGCCCCGCACATCGACCGCGGCGGCGCCATCAACCTGATCAGCCCCGAAGCGACCGTTTCCAAGAACTGCAAGGGCTTCGCGGTCACGGGCTACCTGGTCGAGGCCGAGAAGCTTTCCCAGGAAGAGTACGACGGCTGGAAGAGAGACTACCCCGAGGCGTTCGAGCGCGCTTACGACGAGGGCCAGGGCATCACGCGCGACGCATGGGTCGTCAAGGCATAAGAGGAGAGGACGGACGAAATGAAAGGCTTCCTGATTCACGCCGACAGGTGCATGGGCTGCCACGCCTGCCAGATCGGCTGCAAAGACGAGCACTGCGGGAACTGCTGGGCGCCGTACGCGCAGGAACAGCCGGAATCCGGCC
This sequence comes from uncultured Ellagibacter sp., assembly GCA_934654815.1. Taxonomy (GTDB): domain Bacteria; phylum Actinomycetota; class Coriobacteriia; order Coriobacteriales; family Eggerthellaceae; genus Ellagibacter. The sequence goes on along the minus strand of CAKUGU010000003.1, from coordinate 7,471 downwards.
AGTTCTGGATGAAGGTCGACCAGAAGGAACGCGGCCAGCGCCCCCAGGTGAAGGTGAGCTACATCCCCACGCCGTGCCAGCACTGCGAGAACGCCCCCTGCATCGCCGCGGGCAAGGACGGCGCGGTGTACCGCCGCGACGACGGACTCGTCATCATCGACCCCGTCAAGGCGCGCGGCCAAAAGCAGATCGTCGACTCGTGCCCCTACGGCAAGATCTTCTGGAACGAGGAGCTCGAGATACCGCAGAAGTGCACGGGGTGCGCCCACATCCTCGACGGCGACGAGCCGCTTAAAGTCCCTCGCTGCGTCGACAACTGCCCGGTACACGTCATCGAGTTCGGGGAGCTCGATGAGCTTGACCTCGAGGGCGCCGAGGTGCTGCATCCCGAGTACGGCACCAAGCCGCACGTGTACTACACGGGCTTGCCGAAGCGCTTCATCGCCGGCACCGTGTTCACGCCGGAAGATGAGGAAATCGTCGAGGGTGCCCAGGTCACGGCGACGAACGGCAAGGAAACCCGCACCGACACCACCAACAGCTGGGGCGACTTCTGGATCGACGGCTTGGCGGCGGACGAGTGGACGCTCACCATCGCGGGCGCCGGCAGGGAGAAGACCCTCGCCGTGAGCACGGTCGACGAGGACCGCGGCCTGGGCGACATCGCGCTGGTGTAGGGAAATGGAAGGCGTGCGCGCGACATCCGGCACCTGCCGCGCCTGCGGGCGCGACAGGGGAGGCGGGCGCTCGCCCGGCCCCGGCAGGGTGCGCATCGTGCGCGTCGACTACGAGCGAAACGAGCTTTTCGACGAGGCCGGCCAAGGCTACTACGAGCTGCCCGGGGGCCTTTGGGCCGACTTCGGCCCCGTGTGCGAGGGGAGCGTCCGGTACTGGGGGAGCGGTTCGCACGCGGGGCACATCAACCTCTTGCCCGCCCTTGTTTTCCGGGGCGGGCGGTGGGTGAGCCTTCTGGAAAGGAACGGAAGATGAAAGACTTGATCGAGAAATACGGCGTCAAGCAGCTGGGTTTCCACGTGAAGAGCATCGAGGAGTCGGCCGAGCTGTTCGCGAAGCTGCTCGGAGCCGGGCCGTTCGTCGACTTGGGCGTGTCCGAGCCCGCGAGCCTGACGTACCGCGGCCGGGCCTCGGGCATGCGCAGCCGCTGCGCGCTCGGGCACGTGAAGGACATTCAGATCGAGCTCATCGAGGTGGTGACCGACGAGCCCGACGTCTACAAGGAAAACGGCTTCGGCCTGCACCACGTGTGCATCTGGTCGGACGATGTCGACGCCGTGGCGCGCGAGTTCGCGGGCGAGGGCGCCGAGGTCGCCATGGAGATGGTCTCCGGCCAGGGGCTGAAGGTGGTGTACCTCGACGCGCGCGAGCAGTTGGGCTGCTTCGTCGAATGCAACGCCCCGATCGAGCAGCTCTGGCAGGGGGTGAAGGCCCTGCACGAGAACGCGGGCGAGGGCACGCCGGCGCTTCTTCCCATGGCGGCACTCATGGGCGGCAAGTAGCGAGTACGCCCCGGCTTGAAAAATCACGGTGGGTTCAAGGCCCGTCTGCACGAAGCGGGCGGGCCTTGCTCGTTATAACGGAAGGAGAGGGAACATGGCAGAGAGGGACTACTACGATTTGCATGGGCGCGTGGCGCTCGTCACCGGTGCGAGCTCGCATGGCATCGGCAACCAGAGCGCGAAGGCGCTCGCAGCGCACGGGGCGAAGGTGTTCCTGGTCGCCCGCCGCGAGGAGAAGCTGCGGGAAGCCGTCGCGGAAATCGAAGCCGTCGGGGGCGCTGCCTCCTACTTCGCCGGTGACGCCTCGAGCGAGGACGTCTGCCGGGCGGCGATCGAGAAGTGCGTTGCCGACTTCGGGCGTCTCGACATCATGGTGCTCGCCGCGGGTTCGTCGGGGCTCTCGGAGCGCAGCATGGAAGACGCCTTCGACACCGAGAACTGGCGGAACATCCTGGCGGTGAACCTCGACAGCGTGTTTTTCATGGTGAAGCACGGCTGGGAGGAATGCGCGAGAAACGGCGTGGGCGCCATCATCCCCATCGGATCGTTGGCTGCCTGGCACGCTGCCGGGTCGACCGCCTACACCGCCACGAAGGGGGCGATCCGCGCGCTCACGCAGAAGTGGGGCAAGTTGCTCGGTCCCAAGGGCGTGCGCGTGAACACGCTGTACCCGGGCTTCATCGACACCGACATGACCCACGGCGCGACGAAGATGGAATCCTACATCAACTCCGTCATCGGCAAGATCCCCCTGGGGCGCTACGGCACCGTCGACGACTGCGCGAACGCCGTTCTGTTCCTGGCGAGCGATGCCTCGAGCTTCATGAACGGCCAGCATCTCGTAATAGACGGCGGCGAAATCGCGTAGGAACCTCCAAAAAAATGACGGAGCCCCGTCGGCAAACGGAGCCCCGCGCAAAAGAGCCTCACTCACAAGGCTTTCAGTACCGTAGCACACTCTTCGCGCATGTCCAAGCGACAGGCGCAGTAAGGAGCGACTATGTCTGACAACACCACGGCCGAGGTCGTCGAGACCAACGCCTTCATGAAAGCGCCGGAGAGCAAGAAGCTTCTCACCGTCATCGGCGTGTACTGCGGCATCATCGCCAACCTGCTCATCTCGACATCGAATGCCACCGTCCTGCCCGCCGCGGCGGCCGACATCGGCGGCATGGACATCTACGGCTTGGCGCAGAGCATTTCGAGCGTGCTCTCCGTGGCGCTCATGCCGGTCTTCGGCTTCATCGCCGCGCGGAACCCGCACCTTAAGCGCATCCTGTGCACGGTCGGGCTCGCCGGCGGCGCCTGCGTGCTTTTGGTGCGCGCCGTCGCCACGAACATGATGATGATCGTGGTCGCCAACATCTTCTGGGGCATGGTCTCCGCCGCCGTGTTCGGCGTGGGCTTCACCATCATCCGCGACGTCTTCGACCGTAAGAAAGCGGGCTTCTACCTGGGGCTGGTCGGCACCGTCATGTCGGCGGCGACGCTCGTCGGGCCCGTTGCGGCCGGCTTCGTCATCGACACGTGCGGCTGGCGCGTGTGGACGTGGGTCTGCGTCGCCATGCTCGCCGTCGGCGCGCTCGTCACGTTCTTCGGCGTGAGCGTGAAGAAGGAGGAGGTCGCTGAGCTGGCCTCCGAGGGCAAGAGCTTCGACGGGTTCGGCGCCGTCTGCGTGATGATCGCCTTCGCCGCCCTCATCGTCGGGCTGTCCATGGGCACGAGCTACGTGAAGTTCGGCACGCCGCTCAACACGGCGCTGCTCGTTATCGCGGTGGTGTTCCTCGTGCTTCTCGCTGTCAACATCAAGAAGAAGGGCAACGAGGCCATCATTCCCATCGGCACCCTGAAGAACCGAAACGTGCTCGTCCTCACCGCATCGAACTTCCTGCATAACTTCGGATCGATGACGATTATCTTCTTCATTGCGGGATTTATCATGAGGACTCTCACGAACGACCCGATCTGCCAGACCTTGGGGCCTGCGACTGCGGCCGGCTTGGCATCCGCCCTCATGGCCGTGCTCGGGCTGGTCTTGGGGCCGATCTTCGGCAAGATGATCGCCAAGGCGGGGACCGCGAAAACCGTCATGACCATCGGAAACGTCGTGCGCGTCGTCGTCATGGCGTGCTTCGTGCTGTTCCTTGTGCCCGGCGTGCCCGTGTGGGTCATCTACGTGCTCATGTTTTTGGCGGGCGTCTTCAACTCGCAGCAACAGGTTACCCAGTCCGCGGCACCCCAGATCATGCTCACCGCGAAGGAGCGTACCATCGGCAATTCTACCATCCAACTGGGGCAGAACCTCGGCGCCGGCATCGGCATGGCGGTGTTCACGTTGATCTTAGCGGTCGACCCGGCCGGCGGCATGCGCGTCTGCATGGTCGTGGCTCTCGTCGCGTGGGTCATTCTCCTTTTCATCACGTTCTTGCTGAAGAAGCCCGCGCCTGAAGAGGTGGAAGGGTAGGCACCTATTTATAGGGACTTCGATGCTGCCGCGCACGGGACGGCGCGCGGCGGTTTCCTTAAAAGCCTGCCTTGCGTTTTCCGCAGGGCAGGCGCACTCGAAGAGATTGGATGAACATGAAGAAGCTGCAAGTTGTGGCCGGAGGAACATCCGGCATGGGTCTGGCAACCGCGATCGCGTTGGGGAGGTTCGGCCCCGTCCTTGTCGGAGGGCGCAACGAGAAGCGCCTCGCCGATGCGCTCGTGAAGCTCGAAGGCGCCGGCGTGAAAGCGTACGGCAAGACGGTCGACATCTCGGACCGCGCGTCCATGGACGCCTTCGCCGAATACGCCGCGGGCATCGCCCCTCTGGGCAACGTGCTCAACGCCGCCGGCGTGGACGCGGGCGGCGCCGACCTCATCATCAAGGTGAACATGGTGGGCACGGTGAACTTCGTCGAGGCGTTCCTCCCTTACCTGGAAGCCGGTGCGCGGTTGGTGAACTTCTCTTCCATCACGGGGTATTTCGTGCAACCGACGCCCGAGGAAAAGGAGTTGTGGGACAGCCCGAGCGACCCGGCGTTCTTCGAGAAGGTCAAGGCGGCCATCGAGAACCGCGAGGTTCCCGAAGCCATGAGACATATGGGGGAGGATTACCTGTACTATCCCATCTCCAAAACCTTCACGCAGTACTACACCCGCGCCAACACCCTGCGGTTCGGGCGCAAAGGCTGCCAGATTTTCTCGGTCGCGCCCGGCGCGTTCGACACTCCCATGCTGCGCGAATCGCCTGACGAGGTCGTCGCCGGGATCGCTCGGGGCACGGCGCTCGGACGCTTGGGAGAGCCGGAGGAGATGGCCGACTTCATCGTGCGCCTGCTCGAGCCCGGGCACGACTACCTGACCGGCGTCGACTTGATCTTGGACGGCGGGAAGTTCGGCATGACCACGGCGAAGCAGTTGGGCTAGCGCTGCGAGCGCGGTAGCGCGCGATTTCACGACGATGCAACGAGACAGAAAGGAAGCGTCATCATGGCGAATGCCATCACCAAGGATTACACGGATTACTTCAAGGGCCGCGACTGGGTCCATATGTTGGGCTTTTACGCCGAGGACTGGCGCAAGTTCATGACCGACCACAACCGCATCTTCGGGTCGGGCCCGTTCTTCTACACCACCAACACGTTCTCGAGATTGCTCTACCACGGGGAGGAAGTCGATTGCGAGGGGCTGGAATTCCATGCCGCTTACGGCGCCTGGGGAAGCCACACCATCGAGGTCGTCGAGCCTGTGCCGTTCAGCGTGCCGACGATGTTCAGCGAGATCAACACGGAAGGGGAGCCGGGGTTCAACCACCTCCACATCTTCGTCGAGGATCTCGAGGAGGCGATGGACGCCTGCGAGTTTTTGGGGATTCCCGTGATCACCGTGGGGTATCCGGACATGACGAACGCGCTTGAGAAGGCGCGGGCCACCGGTGCGGACGTCGAGGCCGTTATGAAGAATGCCGGCAAGGCGTCGTTCATGGTGTGCGACATGCGCAAGGAAGTCGGTTTCGCCGTGCAGCTCATCACCCCGCGCGCTAAGGCGCTCCACGACGCCATCATCGGCGCGAAGGACAAGTGGGACGGTAGCGCGGAGACCATGTTCATCCCGCTCGGCGGCAAGTAGCCGGTTACTGGGATTTACGGTCGCGGCCCCGGGGAAGGCTTCTCCCTCCACTTCCTTTGCGGGGCCATACCCTTTTCGGCGCTTGGGGCGACGCGGCCGCCGGCCCCGCGCCCGGAGCGCGCGTTTTCTGGCCGCAAATGCTGGGCTGCGAAATCGGAGATTCCGGCTCCCCTTCGAAGAGAGGGGGAGCCGCTTGCTGCGGAGTCTCATCTTCCATCCTTGATGGGCGTTGATACGCGGAATGTGAGCCCTGCCTGTTGTGCCACCTCGTCTCGGGCATGCGTTTTCGGACCGCAAAAGGCAGGTTGTGACGGGTTTGCAAAACAGGAAGGTTCCTAACAACTGTTTTCTCAAGCCGCCATGGAGGGGTGGATTTTTCGCGAACGGTTGCCTCCTGATTTGCAAACCCGTCGTACCCTGCCATTTCGAGAACCTTTTCGGGCATGTACCCCCTTTTCCAGCTCGCGGCCCCGTAAGCCCGCTATTCGCGACCTCGCAATCCCTCCCATTTGCGGCCCCGTTTCCGTTGTGGCGATGCGCACAGCCGCCGTCATGGCGCTTCGCTTCGGCTGGCGAGGTGCTGCCGCTGCAAATCCTGTATGCGATTTCGCCGATGCGGGCGGGCTTCCTACCTAAATGCTGATGACAAATACCTGTGCGTCCCTGATACTGGTACGACTGCAAAATTTCAAGTAGCAAAGGAACGCAATGGGCACAACTCAAATAATTGCCATTGTCGTCTTCGTCGTCGTGATGATCGCCGTCATGACGGAGAAGATCCACCGCGCCCTCGCCGCCGTCGTCGGCGCCATGGTGTTGCTCATCCTGCACGTGGTGAGCTTCGACGCCGCCATGGAGCACGTCGACTTCAACACGCTCGGCGTGCTCCTGGGCATGATGCTCTTCGTGGCGGTGGTGAAGCTCTCGGGGCTCTTCGAGTACCTGGCCATCAAGTGCGCGCGGCTCGCGAAGGGCGAGCCCTGGCTCGTCATGGTGCTCTTCGTGTGCCTGACCGCCGTGCTCTCGGCGCTGCTCGACAACGTGACGACGGTGCTCTTGATCGGCCCCATGACGGTCACGGTGTGCAGGCTGCTCGACGTCGACCCGTTCCCGTTCTTCCTCGCCGAGATCATGGCCTCGAACATCGGCGGCACGGCGACGCTGATCGGCGACCCGCCAAACATCATGATCGGCTCGGCGGCCGGCCTCACGTTCGCGGACTTCATCATGTACGACGCCCCCGCGGCGGTCCTCTCGCTCGCGGCGACGCTCCTTCTGTTCTACCTCATGTTCGGCCGCAAGCTCCACGTCGACGACAAGCATAAGAAGGCCATCATGGAGCTCGACGAGCGCGAGGAGATTAAGAACCCGATTCTCCTGCGCCAGAGCGTCATCATGATCCTCCTTGTCGTCGTGGGTTTCATGCTCCACGGCTCGCTCGGCATCGAGTCGTGCGTGGTCGCGCTCACGGCCGCGGGCGTGCTCATGCTGATCTCGGGCGAGCGCATCGAGGACGCCCTCATGCACGTCGAGTGGACGACGCTCGTCTTCTTCGCGGGGCTGTTCATCATCGTGGGGTCCTTGTCCGAGGTGGGCGTCATCGGCATGCTCGCCCAGGCCCTGGTCGACGTCACCGGCGGCTCCACCTTCACGGCCATGATCGTGCTCCTCGTGGCGTCGGCCGTGGTGTCCTCGTTCCTCGACAACATCCCGTTCGTGGCGACGATGATCCCGATCCTGCTCTCCATGGAGGCGACCGGCATGGACGTCGCGCCCTTGTGGTGGGCTGTGTCCCTGGGCGCCTGCCTCGGCGGCAACGGCACCTTGATCGGCGCCTCCGC
>CAKUGU010000002.1 GCA_934654815.1 uncultured Ellagibacter sp. | reverse complement strand
GACACCAAGCTCGACTTCCCGCTGCAAAGCTACTTCCGCCTGAACGCGAAGGGCGCAGGCCAGTTCGAGCACACGCTCATCATCGTGGAGGACGGCGCCGAGCTGCACTTCATCGAGGGCTGCTCTGCCCCGAAGTACAACGTGGCGAACCTGCACGCGGGCGCCGTTGAGCTGTTCGTCGGCAAGAACGCCAAGCTTCGCTACTCGACCATCGAGAACTGGTCGAAGAACATGTACAACCTGAACACCAAGCGCGCCATCTGCGACGAAGGCGGCCAGATCGAATGGGTGTCCGGCTCGTTCGGCAGCCACGTGGGCTACCTCTACCCCATGTCCATCCTGAAGGGACGCCGCGCGCGCTGCACCTTCACCGGCATCACCTTCGCCGGCACGGGCCAGAACCTCGACACCGGCTGCAAGGTGGTCTTGGCCGCGCCCGAGACCACGGCGGCCATCGAAACCAAATCCATCTCCAAGGGCGGCGGCATCTCCACGTTCAGAAGCTCGGTCGTGGCGACGCCCGCCGCGGAGAACTCGGTCGCGAGCGTGTCGTGCCAAAGCCTCATGCTCGACGACGCGAGCCGCTCGGACACCATCCCCGCGATGGACATCCGCTGCAAGCACGTCGACGTGGGCCACGAGGCGACCATCGGCCGCATCGGCGACGACAAGGTGTTCTACCTGATGAGCCGCGGCATCCCCGAAGAGGAAGCCCGCACCATGATCGTGAACGGCTTCGCCGACCCCGTGTCGAAGGAGCTGCCGCTTGAATACGCCGTCGAGATGAACAATCTCATCAAGCTCGAGATGGAAGGGGCGATTGGGTAATGGACGCCCTTACTTTGAACAATGTGAACGCGATGCCCGCGCCGACGTGGCATCGCCTGCATATGAACGAGACGACGATCGAGGTCCCGGCGGGGCTTGCCGGCGCGCACGACATCGTCATCGAGGGCGAGCAGGATCTCGCGGGCGAGGCCGGCGCCTTCGACGCCGCCGTGGCCGTGATGCAGCGCGAGCTCGACGAGCGCCGCGCAGCCGAGCCCGCCGATGCGCGCGCCATGCTGAAGGCCGCCGAGGACGACGTCGACCCGCACGACCTGAACATCCCCGCGCTTTCCACCTACGAGAAGCGCGCCGTGCGCGAAGAAGCCGCCCAGGACATCGCAGCCGCCTTCGAGTGCGGCATGGGGCCCGAGGTCAAGGCCTACCTCGAGAACGCGGCCGGCGGCGCGGAAAGCCGCCGCACCCTCGTGGCGAAGGCAGGCAGCGAGCACACCGCGACGGTGCGCGTGACGGCAAAGGACGCGACGGCCAACGTCGCTGCCATCGACCTCGTTGCCGAGGAGAATTCCCAGGTCACGCTTAACGTCGCGTTCGACTCCCCCGACGCGGGCGCAGGCCTTGTGGGTCTTTCTTTGCGCGTGTTCGCGGGCAAGGGATCGCGCGTCGACGTGTCGACCTTCCACACGCTTTCCTCCACCTGGACGGTTCTCGACGACGAGGGCTACATCGCCGACGAGAACGCACGCATCGCCGTCGCCCACCGCGTGCTCGGCGCCGGGAAGTCCTACACGGGGCTTGCCTGCGATCTGCGCGGCGACGGCTCCGACGCCGACATCTCCACGCGTTACGTGGGGCACGGCGAGGAAACCATCGACTTCAACTACGTGGTGCGCCACCGCGGCAAGAAGACCACCTGCAACCTCGACGCGAACGGCGTGCTCGCCGACTCCTCGCGCAAAGTGCTGCGCGGCACGATCGACCTCGTGCACGGGTGCAAGGGCTCGGTCGGGTCCGAGCGCGAGACGGTGCTCCTCGCCGACGAGAACGTCGACAACAAGACCATCCCCATCATTCTCTGCGATGAGGACGACGTCGCGGGCAACCACGGAGCGACCATCGGACATGTGCGCCCCGAGCAGATGAACTACCTGATGACGCGCGGCATCTCGCAGGAAGCGGCCGAGCGCCTGTTCGCCAACGCGACGCTCGAGGAAGCCGCCATCAACGCGCCGGACGCCACGGTGCGCGCTTCCGTGGCGCGCCTGGCCGGAGAGCTCGGCGTGCCGTTCGAGCTCGTCGAAACGAAGGAAGGGGAAGAATAATGAGCCAGACCGATTCCCTCATGGCACGCGCCGCCGAAGGCGCCAAGGATTGCGCGACCTGCCCGGCGGCCCCCATCACCGACACCACCGCCTGCGCCATCGCCGACGCGGCCCACGCCGCGGCGACCTCGGCTGCGGCGCCCGACATCGTGTGCGCCGCCAACATCGCGGAGAACCCCTACAAGCGCGACTTCCCGCTTCTGGCGAACCACCCCGACCTCGCGTTTCTGGACAGCGCCGCCACCGCGCAGCGCCCCAAGACCGTCCTCGACGCGCAGCGCCGCTTCTACGAGGAGATGAACGCGAATGCGCTTCGCGGCCTGTACCGCCTGTCGGTCGAGGCCACCGAGGCCATCGAGGTGGCGCGCCAGCGCGTCGCCCGGTTCATCGGCGCGCCCGACTGGCACGACATCGTGCTCACGCGCAACGCATCCGAGTCGCTCAACATCGTGGCGAAAACGTTCGCGCCCACCGTGCTCGAGGCGGGCGACGAGGTGTGCATCACCATCATGGAGCACCATTCGAACCTCATCCCCTGGCAGCAGGCATGCCGTGCCGCGGGGGCGAAGCTCGTGTACCTCTACCCCGACAAAGACGGCGTCATCACACCTGAAGAAATGGATGCGAAGATCGGTCCGAAGACCAAGATCGTGTCGGTCGCGCACGTGTCCAACGTGCTCGGCGTGGAAAACCCCGTGGCCGAGCTGGGGCGCCGCGTGCACGAGCAGGGCGGCTACCTCGTGGTCGACGGCGCGCAGTCGGTGCCGCACCTCAAGGTGAACGTGGCCGAGCTCGGCGCGGACTTCTTCGCGCTTTCCGCCCACAAATTGTTCGGACCCTTCGGAATGGGCGTGCTCTGGGGCAGAAACGAGCTGCTCGAGGCCATGCCGCCCTTCCTCACCGGCGGCGAGATGATCGATTCCGTCACCGAGCAGGACGCCACCTGGGCGCCCGTGCCCGAGAAGTTCGAGGCCGGCACGCAAGACGCCGCCGGCATCTACGCCACGGCCGCGGCGGTGGCCTATGTTGAATCGGTGGGGCTCGACGTCATCGGCGCCCGCGAGCGCGCGCTCGTGAAATACTGCATGGACGAGATGGCGACGCTGCCCTTCATCGACATCATCGGCAGCCCCGACCCCGACATGCACCACGGCGTCATCAGCTTCAACGTGCGCGGCATTCACCCGCACGACGTGGCGAGCATCCTCGACATGGACCAGGTCGCCATCCGCGCCGGTCACCACTGCGCCCAGCCGCTGCTCACGTGGCTCGGCGTGGAGAACCTGGCATGCTGCCGCGCTTCCCTCGCGTTCTACAACGACAAGGGCGACGTCGACAAGCTCATCGCGGGGTTGAAGAACGTTTGGAGGACATTCAATGGGGAGTAACATCTACACCGCGGCGCTCATGGAGCACAACGCGCACCCCGACTACAAGTACGATTTGGAAAACGCCACCGACGAGCACGAGGGCGTGAACCCGAGCTGCGGCGACGAACTCACGCTGAAGCTGCGCATGAACGGCGACGTCATCGAGGAGGCGGCCTTCACCGGCCACGGCTGTGCGGTTTCGCAGGCCTCCGCCGACATGATGGCCGACCTCGTCACCGGCGAGACCGTGGAAGAGGCGCGCCGGCTGTGCGGGCTGTTCCTGAAAATGGTGAAGGGAGAGGCCCTCACCGAGGAGGAGCGCGAGGACTTGGACGAAGCGGCCGAACTCGAGAGCATCTCCCGCATGCCCGCTCGCGTGAAGTGCGCAGAACTCGGTTGGCGCACCTTGTCCGAGATGATCGGGGAATAGGCTCGGGGTCGCGCATCCGTTCCCGATTCACCCGCGCAGGCAGGCCCGGCGATCGCCGGGCCTGCCTGCGTATACGGCCCTCCTCAATCGCCGAGGGGACAGATGAGGCGCGCTGCGTCGATCGGAAAGCAAAACGTGAAGCCTAACCTCCTCCGCAGTAGCGTAGAATAGAACGGTTGCTAAATTTCGCGACCGAGACAGGAGGAAGGTGCGACATGCGATCGGGAGAATCGTCACGCATTCAATGGGTTCGGCATGCCGTGAGCCGTTGGTTCAACCTGGGTTTTCGCGAGAACCAGCTGGGCTCATACGACAAGCCCTCCCCCTACGCCACCACGCTTGCCGGCGAAAACCTGGCGCTCATGACCCGAGCGTGCGTCGTCAGCTGCGCGCTCGTCCTCGCGTGCATCGGGACTCATGTGACCCTGCTGCGCTTCGGACACGCCACCGTGGCGCCCTCAGTGCCCCTGCTCATCGTTTTCGCGATCATCGCGGCGCTTTCGCGCCGCGCCATGCCGCCCGAACGTCGCGCTAAAACGGCGCTTGCCCTTGCAACGTTGTTCTGCACGACCTGGTACGCATTCGTCATGTACTGCGACATCGTTTTGCAGCCAAACCATCGAAGCGTGCTCGCATGCCTTGCTTTCGCGATTCTGCCGCTGCTGTTCGATTCGCGCCCACGCGACAACATTGCGGGAAGCACGATCGCCCTGTTAGCATTCCTCCTGCTCGAGCACCTGTTCGTCGATCCAGCAACACGCACCATGGACGTGCTGGGCGTCCTCATCGCCGTCATCGTAGGGCTTCTGGTAAGCCAGCGTAAGACGTCGTCGCACCTGAAAGAGATAATTTACCTGGACATGTATCGCACGGCCACGAAAGTCAGCATCCTCGTGGCTCAGGTGGATTTTCGCGCCGACGTGCTCCACGCGCTGCAATTACCCGATTGCATGGAGTCGGCAATCTCCCGGCAAATGCGAGCAACGACGGCGTTCGAGCATGTGGGCGAAAAGTTCGTAGCCGCCTCGTATCGAAAGCAATACGGCGAGTTCTTCGACTGCGAAACGCTTAGGGCACGCCTAGCCGCTTCCGATCAAGCGAGCTTCACGTTCGAGGACTCCCGTAGACGATGGTGTCAAGCGACGGTTATCGCCCAAGCCAAGCGAGACGACTCGGTAGAGACAGCCGTCATAATCGTTCGCGACATCGACGAGGAGAAGCGCCAGGAGCTGGAATACCAGCATCAACTGCACCGCATAGCCACAGAGGCGAAGCGGGCCAACGTGTCGAAGACGAACTTCCTGCGACGCATGAGCCACGACATCCGCACGCCCATCAACGGCATACGCGGCGTATTGGAAATCGCCGATCATTTCCCTAACGACGCCGCCAAGCAAGCCGAATGCCGAGAGAAGATACGCTCGTCGTCGGCCTTCCTGCTCTCGCTCGTGAACAACGTGCTCGACATGAGCAAGCTGGAATCGGGCGCGCTGGAGCTCGATCGCAAACCGTTCGACATCATGGAGGTGTCGCACGAGGCGAACACCATCATGTCAACCCAAGCCGCAGAGCGCGGTGTGCGCATTATCCCTGGCGACCAGGGGAAATGCATCACGCATCGCTATCTGATAGGTAGCCCGCTGCACTTGCAGCAGATCCTGTTGAACCTCGGCGGCAACGCCGTGAAGTACAACCGCCCGAACGGCACCGTCGCCATGAGCTGCCGCGAGCTTTCAAGCGACGGGAACACCGCAACATTCGAAATCGTCGTCAAAGACACGGGATTGGGCATGAGCAAGGATTTCGCGGAACACGCCTTCGAACCGTTTTCCCAAGAGGAGCAACACGCGGTATCCGCCTACACCGGATCGGGCCTTGGACTCGCCATCGTGAAAGAGCTGGTGGAGCTTATGGGCGGCACGGTCAAGCTCGAAAGCGAAGAGGGCGTCGGGTCAACCTTCACCGTAGTCGTCCCCTTCGAAGTCGATCACGACCGCGAAAAGAGCGCCCGCACCCCTTCGGGCCCCATCAACTTGTATGGCAAACATGCGCTGCTTGTGGAAGACGACGATTTGAACGCCGAGATCGCCGAGTTCATACTGGGAAACGAAGGACTTTCCCTGAAACGCGCCTCCAATGGCCAAGAAGCGGTCGACGCATTCGCCGCGAGCGCTCCCGGCGAGTTCGACATGGTTTTCATGGATGTGATGATGCCCGTGATGAATGGTCTCGACGCCACACGCGCCATCCGCGCGCTCGATCGGCCAGACGCTGCGGATGTCCCCATCTTCGCCATGACGGCCAACGCGTTTCTCGACGACGAGGTCGAAAGCCTAAAAGCGGGCATGACGGCGCATCTCACCAAGCCCCTGGAAATCGAGAAGATCCGCGAAACTCTGGCCAGCGCTTTGAAGTGAAGTGCGTCGAACTCGGTTGGCGCACCTTGTCCGAGATGATCGGGAAGTAAAAAGCGGTCGAATCGGAACCATCGGCTCGCCGTCTTTCAAAGGGACCCGCACGGGTCCCTTTTTTGGTACTATCGATTCCCTATTCAACAAATAGGGAATTACGCCGTTTTCGGAGCCATCGCAACGATAAAGTCGTATACTGCACAACCGTCCTAGTTCTTCGAGCCCTGCCCGGACATCCGGGTGGGGCTCGTTTGCGTTACAAGAAGGTAGAAGGTAAGAAGATGAAAGCACTCGAAAAGATCAGCGACTTCGCAGGCAAATGGATGGCGATCATCGCCCTCATCGTCGCGATCATCGCGCTTCTCGCGCCCGATCCGGTCCATGCGGCCCTGCCGACGAGCTGGGTCAACCCGCTGCTCGGCATCGTCATGTTCGGCATGGGCATGACGCTTAAGCTCAGCGACTTCAAGGTCGTGTTCACCAAGCCGAAGGCCGTCATCACCGGCATCCTGTCCCAGTTCATCATCATGCCGCTTCTCGCGTGGCTTCTCTGCACCATCTTCCAGCTGCCCACCGAGCTCGCCGTGGGCGTCATTCTCGTCGGCTGCTGCCCCGGCGGCACCAGTTCCAACGTCATGACGTACCTGTCGAAGGGCGACGTGGCGCTGTCGGTCGGCATGACCGCGTGCACCACCATCCTCGCGCCGATCGTCACCCCGGCGCTCGTGCTGCTGCTCGCCGGCCAGTCCGTCGACGTCAGCTACGTGAGCATGCTCATGTCCATCGTGCAGGTCGTGCTCGTGCCTATCGTGCTCGGCTTCATCATCAACGCCATCGCCCCGAAGATCGCCGACGTGTTCGGCAAGGTGCTCCCGCTCATCTCGGTTATCGCGATCTCCCTCATCATCATGGCCGTCGTCTCCGCGAACGCCGCGAAGCTCATGACGGTGGGCGCGCTCATCATCGTGGTGGTCATGCTGCACAACCTCTGCGGGTACGCGCTCGGCTACCTCGCAGGACGCGCGCTGGGTCTTTCCCGCGCGCAGATGCGCACCCTCTCCATCGAGGTCGGCATGCAGAACTCCGGCCTTGCCACCTCGCTTGCCACCGTGCATTTCGCCACGATGCCGCTCGCTGCCGTCCCCGGCGCTGTGTTCAGCGTGTGGCACAACATCTCCGGCGCCGTCTACGCCAACATCCTGGCCCGCACCGCCGAGAAGGGCGACAAGAAGGAGAAGGAAGCGTAAAGCCCGCCTTCGACCCAGCCGTTTGTCTGGCTTATAAGGCAGCGTGAGAAAGCACCCCTTGCGCCTCCGGGAAACCGGATAGCGCAAGGGCGCTTTCGTGTTTATGGCGGCTTCCGAAGATGGGCGGGCACGGGCAGCAGAGGGCGCGAAGGTCGCAGGGTTACGGGGTCGCGCGTCGAAAAATGCCAAAGCCCCGGAGGGCGTCCCTGTCGCCAAGCGCAAAAACGTGCAAGCCCAACGGTAAACGCAGGCCCGCCCCCCTGCGTTTACGAGGCCCGCAAGCTCTTGTGGAGCATCGCCGCGACGCCGTCGATGTCGACCGGCTTGGAGATGAAGCCCGTCATCCCCGCATCCATGCACTGACGTCGGTCGGACGCGAACGTGTTCGCTGTCATGGCGAAGATGGGAAGCGTTCTGTCGGCACGCTCGCTCGCGCGGATGCGCCGCGCCGCCTCGACGCCGTCCATCACGGGCATCTGCATATCCATGAACACCGCGGTGTATTCCCCCACCTGGGAAGACTCGAAACGTTCGCAGGCGACCTGGCCGTTTTCGGCCCAATCGACCGAAAACCCGATGCTCTTCAGAAGCTCCATGGCGATTTCCGCGTTGAGCTCGTTGTCCTCGGCCAGAAGCACCTTCATGCCCTTGAACTCGGCGGCGTAGTCCCGCTTCTCCTCGGCCCCGTCGAGCACCTCGCGGCGTTGTTCGGGCGTCGCTGGAACGAAGGGGACCTCGACCGTGAACCGTGACCCGCGCCCGAGTTCGCTTTCAACGGTGAGCGTGCCGCCCATAAGGTCGGTGAAGCCCTTCACCACCGACATGCCGAGGCCCGTTCCCTGGGTCTTCGACACGCGGCTGTCCTCGGCGCGCGCGTAGTCGTCGGTGATGTGCCCCACGAAGTCGGAGCTCATGCCGATGCCGTTGTCGGTGCAGGTGAAGCGGCACACGCCGTCGGGCGCGCACTGCAGGCGCACCTCGATCGTGCCGTCCTGCCCGGTGTATTTGATGGCGTTGGAAACGATGTTGAGCGCGATCTGCCCGAAGCGCCCGGCGTCGCCCATCACCACGCAGTCGTCGCCGTCGCAGACCATGGTGAGCTTCTGGTTCTTCTTCTCGGCCAGGGGCAGAAGCATGCTCACGCTCTGGCGGATCTCGGCGACCGGGCAGAATGCCTCCCGCTTCAGCTCGATGTGCCCGTGCTCGAGCTGGTTCACGTCGAGAATGGAATTGATGAGCACGAGCAGGTAGTTGCCCTCGGACTCGATGTTCTCCAGCGCGCCGTCGAGTTTCGCCTGGTCGTCTTCGCACGTGCGCGCGATCTGCGTCATGCCGAGCACCACGTTGAGCGGCGTGCGGATGTCGTGGCTCATCTTCGAGAAGAAGTTCTGCTTCGCGTCGTTGGCGCTTTTCGCCTCGGCGAGCGCTTCCGCGAGCTGGCCGGAAATCTGCTGCTGTCGCCGTTTCGAGCGCATGGACAAGTAGACGAGCACGCCGGAGAACGCGAGGAGCAGCACGAGCACCGCCACGACGAGCAGCACGATCGGGTGCCCGACCAGGTATTTCGCGAGCGATGGCGTCGCCGCCTCCTCGATGTAGGACTGCACCGTGTTCGCGCCCTGCTGCTGCGCCACGTGATAGAGCGTCTTTTCCCACACGCCGAAGAAATCGCGGTCGTCCTGCGCGTTCACGCCCATCTTCAGATCGATCGACGCCCCGGGGACGATGTCGACCTGCAGGGAATTCTGCAAATCCGTGCTACGCAGGTTCTGCGCGGTATAGGTCATGAGAAGCGCCGCATCGACTTCCCCGCTCTCGACGGCGCGCGCGCTCGCCTGCGTGTCGCCCAGGGTGACGATTTCGGCGTTAGGCCAATTCTTCGCCGCGATTTCCCGTACCGACGAGCTCTTGTCGACGATCGCGAGCTTCTCAACGGGCCCCGACGCGTAGCTTTCGCGCAGAAGCGAAAGCGAGGTGGAGATGTAAGGGTCGGTAAGGCGGTAGTCGGCGCCGTCGCCGTTGTAGCCGCCCTTGACGTCCATGAACACGTCGACTGTGCCCGACGTGATCGCCTCGAGGTATTCCTCACGCGTCTCGACCGGCATGATCCCGTAGCCGAGCCCGAGCTCCTGCGCGCAGGCGCGGAACATGTCGGCCGCGATGCCCTTGGCTTCCCCGTTTTCGTACCACGAATACGGATTGCCGTCGGGGCTCATGACGCCGCGCACCACCGTGCCTTCCTCGCGCATGCGGCTGAGCAGCGCCTGCTCGGATTCGGTGAGCTCGACGTTCTTGTCCTCCGAGCCGTAGTACTTGTTGTACAGGTCGGTCCGCCAGTTGGGCGTCTCCACGTTCATGGCGTCGATTGCGCGGTCGATCGCGTCGATGAGCGCCTGGTCTTCCTGGCGCGCCATGAAGTAATACGGCGTCTCACCGAACTCCTCCACCGTGCGCTCGTCTTCGGGCGTGCGGATGTAGCTGTTCACGAGCGCGTCGACCTCGTCGTTCACGAGCGCGTTGGAAAGCTCGGTCGGAGTGTCGTAGTACACGATCTCGCAGTCGAAGCCCTTCTGCTTCACGAACTCGAGGAAGGCGTTGTTGTACGTGTGGCGTGCGAGCAGGCCGATGCGCAACCCGTTGTACGTCGAGTAATCGCCCGAAACCACCGAGGTGTTCCCAACCTTCACGTTCATGCTCGTGACCGCGGTGATGGACGGATGCGACGAGAAGACGAACTCGGCTTCGCGCTCGGGCGTCTTCTTCGCGGCGGTGTACAGGTCGAGTTCGCCCGCCCGCAACGCCTCTACACTTTCATCGGGCGTCTTGTCGTAGCCGACGTAGGAAAACGTGCACTGGGTGTGCTTCGCGATTTCCTGCATGGCCTCGTAGCCGTATCCGGAACGATTGCCCTCTTCGTCCTGCATGTTGAAATTCGCGGAATAGTAGAACGCCACGCGGTAGTCCGGCGTTTCCACCTGAGGGACGCTCGCGGCGAGCGCGGGAGCGCCGGGCCAGCAAAGCACCAGGCACGCGGCGAGGAAGGCGCAAGCCACTCGGAATGCAAACGACGGTTTCGGGCTGGTCATAGAGTGCCTTTCGAGACGGCGTGGTTCGGAGGGGTTCAAACAAGAAGTCTTGCTTTCCAGGGCAAAATCGTTAGGTGAAAAGTATACCGCACCCCCCCCCCGAACGAGGAAGCGCCGAGCGCAAAGGCGGCTGCAGCGCGAAAGGAGCCGCGCTTTCCACAAGCACGCCACGAAAAATCGCTTGACCCTGGAGCCGCTCCAAGTCCTAGAATCACCTGTAGTTTGACCAAGCTCCAACAAGGGGGATATCGTGACTGAACAACCATTCGGACCTATCGGGAAGCTCGGATTCGGCCTGATGCGCCTGCCGAAGAAGGGCGATGCGATCGACGTCGAGCAGACCAAGCAAATGGTCGATATGTTCCTCGACGCCGGGTTCACCTACTTCGACACCGCCTGGGCCTACGAAGGCAGCGAAGATGCGATCAGGCAGGCGCTCGTGGAGCGCTACCCGCGCGAGCGTTTCCAACTCGCGACGAAGATGGCGGCGTGGATCAACTGCAAGACGCGCGACGAGGCGCTCGCCCAGTTCGACACGTCTCTCAAGCAGACCGGCGCCGGTTACTTCGACTTCTATCTGCTGCATAACCTCGGGGAAGGCCGCAGCCAGTGCTTCGACGACTTCGGGCTGTGGGACTGGATTAAGGAGCAAAAGGCCGCAGGCGCCATCAAGCACGCGGGCTTCAGCTTCCATTCCACCGCCGACGAGCTCGACGCCATCCTAAGCGCGCACCCGGACGTCGACTTCGTGCAGCTGCAGATCAACTACGGCGACTGGGACAACACCGCCGTGCAGAGCCGCGCCTGCTACGAGGTGGCGCGCAAGCACGGCGTCCCCATCATCGTGATGGAGCCCGTGAAGGGCGGCATGCTCGCGAACCCGCCCGAGTCGGTCCTGCGCATCTTGAACGAAGCCGAGCCCGACGCCTCGGCGGCAAGCTGGGCCATCCGCTTCTGCGCCGACCTTCCCGGCGTGGTAACCGTGCTTTCGGGCATGAGCAACGTCGAGCAGATGGCCGACAACCTGTCGTGCATGAAGGGCTTCACAGGGCTTTCCGACTCCGAGCGCGAAACGCTCGCGAAGGCGCGCGAAGAACTGGCGCGGATCCCTCTCATTCCCTGCACCACCTGCAACTACTGCGCGAAGGTATGCCCGATCCACGTCGGCATCTCGGGCACGTTCACGTCGATGAACTACCTCACGCTCTACCGCGACCTCGACGCGGCGAAGCACCAGGAGAACTGGCTCGTCGGCGGGCATGGCCTTAAGAGCGCGACCGAATGCATCGAATGCGGGCTGTGCGAGGGAGCCTGCCCGCAGCACATCGCCGTCCGCGACGAGCTCAAGCACGCCGTGCGCGAATTGCAGCTTGCCTAACGGTGCGCGAAGACGGGGGCGCGGCTGGGGGGCGCGCAAGGCCCGGTACCACGATACGGCATGCGTTCCTAACGTGAAGCGATAACGCCCAAGACGCTGAAAAGCCCGCCGAGACGGCGGGCTTTTCAGTTCGATGAGAGAGGAGAGGGGGGTTCCGACTCATCGTATGGTTGCGACAGATGCCAGACGAGAGGAGCTCTGCCGCCGGGTAAGCGTTGTTTCGCCAGGTGAGGAGGGGGTCGAACCCGAAGCGCTCTGTCGGAGCTTCGTTTGCTCGTTTTTTTGTTCGCCTCAGCTGACATTTGTTAGTATAGGTTAACCTTCCTCTGAGCGCAAGGGAGTTTTCGAAAAGAGTTTGCCTTGGTTTATAAATTTACGCCTCTTCTCCCGCCCCTCTTCTCCTGCCAACCCGCTGAAGCCGTGCATCGGGCACGCAACCGCTTCCGTGGGTTTCCCACTTCTGGTTTTTCTGCGCATCTGGCAGTACGCGAGTATAATGGGGCGGTTAGAGCCAACGCACGCGTGTATGCGTCGTCGGCACGCGTGTATGTATAAGGAGGAAGCAAGAAATGGCAATCTCTACCGCCGATTTCAAGAATGGCATGTGCATCGAGTACAACAACAAGCTGTGGACCATCGCCGAGTTCCAGCACGTGAAGCCGGGCAAGGGTGGCGCGTTCGTGCGCACCAAGCTCCGCGACATCAAGACGGGCCGCGTCGTCGACTACACGTTCAACTCCGGCACCAAGTTCGATTCCGTGCGTCTTGAAACCAAGAAGATGCAGTACCTCTACAACGACGGCGCCGACTTCAACTTCATGGACCCGGTTTCCTTCGAGCAGATGGCCATCCCCGAGGACGTCGTGGGCGAGCAGGCCAAGTGGCTGAAGGAAAACGACGAGGTCAGCCTGCTGTACGCCGGCGACGAGCTCATTTCCATCGAGCCGCAGATGTTCGTCGAGCTTGAAGTCACCGAAACCGAGCCGGGCTTCAAGGGCGACACCGTCCAGGGTTCCACCAAGCCGGCAACCCTCGAAACCGGTGCCACCATCCAGGTCCCGATGTTCGTGAACATCGGCGACATCCTGCAGGTGGACACCCGCGACGGCCGCTTCGTGAAGCGCATGTAAGCCACGCGAATCCATTTCCCTGGGAAGCGAAAGGGCCCGATGGCGCATGCCGTCGGGCCCTTCTTATGTCGTCGTTCGAAACGGCTCGATTCCTGCCAGGAAATCGCGCTACAACACCACCATGTCGTGCGTGGACTGGGTGAACACTTCGTAGCCCGTTTCGGTGACGACGCCGAAGTCCTCGAGCCGCATGCCGAAATCGCCCGACAGGTACACGCCCGGCTCGACCGTGACCACGTTGCCGGGAACGAGCGGCGCGCCGTTGCGCGGCGAGAGCAGCGGCTCCTCGTGGATGTCGATCCCCACGCCGTGCC
Source organism: uncultured Ellagibacter sp. (assembly GCA_934654815.1). Taxonomy (GTDB): domain Bacteria; phylum Actinomycetota; class Coriobacteriia; order Coriobacteriales; family Eggerthellaceae; genus Ellagibacter. Next base: position 72,576 of record CAKUGU010000002.1, on the reverse strand, counting down.
CCAAGCTGTGGCCCATCTTGCCCGCGAACCCGTGCTCGGCCAGGATATGCTCGGCCAGCTCATGCGCCTCCTTGCCCGTCATACCGGGTTTAAGCGCCGCCTCGACCTGCTCGTTCGCATCGCGGATCGCTGCGTACCCGTCCTTGAGCTTCTGGCTCGGCTGGCCGAGAAACACCGTGCGCGTCATGTCGGAGCAGTATCCCTGCGCCCGCGCGCCGAAGTCCATCACGACACATTGGCCGCTTTCAAGCTTCGTCTGCCCCGGCACTGCATGCGGGCTCGCGCCGTTTTCACCGCACGCGACAATCGACGGGAACGCGAGGCCGCAGGCTCCGTGGCGAACCATGAAGTCCTCAAGCTCGATCTGCACCTCGCGTTCGGTCATACCGACCTTCATGAAGCCGATGATGTGGGAAAACGCCGCATCGGTGATGGCCTGGGCCACCTTCATGCGGGCGATCTCGCCCGCGTCCTTCACCCCGCGGAGCTTCATGATGAAGCTCGACGTCTCCTTGAACGTAGCGTGGACGCGCAGATGCGAGAAGGCCGACTCGAGCGAGCGGAAGCCCGCGAGCGTCATTGAGTCTTCGATGCCGACCGTGCGCCCGGCCCCTTCCGGCTCGCCCGCGAGCAGACGCTCTGCCGCGAACTTCGCATGCGGCACGCGCTCGGAATCGACCGCGACCACCCCGCCCTGCGCTACCGCGGCCTTCTCGCACGCCTCGCTGTAGCGAGAGTCGGTGTGGAGCACCGCGTCATCGGCGGTGACGAGAAGCGCATGCGCGCTCTCCTCATCGAACACGCCATCAAAGGCGGAAAGCCAGTGGATGTTCGAGGTGTCCCGCACGTAGAACGCGTCGATGCCCGCATCCGCCGCGGCGGCACGAAGCGTGTTTATCCTGTTCAAGCTTGTGTTTTCCATAGTTGCCCCCTTATGCGGGCGGGCGCCCCGAGGAGCGCCCGCCAAGGTATGCGATGTTACTTCAACGGCGCGGCGATGACCTGGCCTGCGGGGTAGCGGCTTTCGTACCCCTCGCCCAAACGCTCGCGCGGCCCTTCGAGCAGAAGGTCGACGGCGTCGCAGTAGCCTTTGAAGCCGCGGCCCTTCACCTGGGCCACGCACGCCGGCGCGATGACCGAGATATGGCGGAACGCCTCTCGCGAATCGACGTCGGAGATGTGCACCTCGACGCACGGCGTATCGATCCCGCCGACCGCGTCGCGCAGCGCGTAGGAATAGTGTGTGTGCGCGCCCGGATTGTAGACGATGCCGTCGTAGGCGGTGTGCGCCTCGTGGATCTTGTCGATGAGCGCGCCTTCGTGGTTCGACTGGAAGCAATCCACCCCGACGCCCTTCTGCGCGGCGTATCCGACCACGAGCTTTTCGAGGTCGACGAGCGTGTCGTGCCCGTACACGTCGGGCTCGCGCACCCCAAGCATGTCGAGGTTCGGCCCGTTGACCAGCAGGAACTTCATCGTCTACTCCTTCGAGCGGGCCCATGCCCGCAGATGTTCCAAAATGACGTCGTCCGGGACCTCACGAAGCTCCCACTGCCCGATATCGAGCGGCAGCACGAACTTCACCACCCCGCCGCGCACCTTCTTGTCGCGCTTCATGACGGCGAGCATGTCCTCGGGGTCGGCCGACCAGTCAAGCCCTGGCAGCCCGAGCTTGTCGAGCAGCTCGTCCTGCGCGCGCACCACGTCGAGCGACGTGCCCGCGATCGCCGCGCCCAAGCGCGCTGCAAAGCGCATGCCCTCGGCAACGGCGGCGCCGTGCGAGTACACGCCGTAGCCGGCGAGCGATTCGATGGCGTGCCCCAACGTATGCCCGTAGTTCAGGCACTCGCGCACGCCGCGGCTCTCGGTCTTGTCCTCGGCGACGACGTTCGCCTTGAACACGACCGACCGCGCGATGGCCTCCGCCGTGACGTCATGGTCGCGGGAAGCGAGCGCGAAGGCGTTCTCGGAAAGCCAGAAGAAGAACTCGTCGGAGTCGATGACCGCCGATTTCGCGATCTCGCCGCAGCCGCACGCCCATTCACGCTCAGGCAACGTCGCGAGCACCTTGGTCGAGGCGCACACGTACGCCGGTTGCTTGAACGTTCCCACGAGGTTCTTCCCCGCTTCGAGGTTCACGCCGGTCTTGCCGCCCACCGACGAGTCGACCATCGCGAGAAGCGAGGTCGGCGCTTGCACGACGGTGATGCCGCGCATGTAGGTGGACGCCGTGAACCCTGCAAGGTCGCCGACAACGCCGCCGCCGAGCGCCACGACCGCGCAGTCGCGGCCCAGGCGCAAGCTCGCCATCGCCTCCCACACCTCGCCCGCGATTTCGAGCGATTTCGTGTTCTCACCTGCGGGAACGACGATGTCGCTCACGTGGTACCCGGCCTCGGTCAGCGAACGCTTCGCCTCGTCGAGGTACAGCGGCGCCACGTTTGTGTCGGAGATGACCAGGACGCGCGGCGCTGTCGCCGTGGCGTCGACCTTACGTAGATACGCGCCGAGCCCGTCGAGCACGTCGGCGCCGATGCGCACGTCGTAGGGTTTCTCGCCGGGGATGTTCACGATCACTTTCGTCGCTGGCATAGCACGCCTTCCTTCTCAAGCACTCGCTGCACCTCGCGCGCGATGCGCGGGACGCTCTTGCCCGCCGTATCGACTTCGGCATCGGCCACGCTCGCATACAGCGGCGCGCGTTCGGCGCACCGGGCGCGGGCGGCCTCGATGTCCTGGAACAGCGGGCGCGTCGACTTGTCGCTGATGCGCCCCGCCGCCTCGTCGACCGTCACCTTCAAGTGGACCACGAACCCCGCATCGCGCAGAATGGCGCGGTTCTCCTCGCGTGTCACGATGCCACCGCCGCACGATACGAGCAGGCATTCCTCTTTTCGGGACAGTTCCTCGAGCACGTCGGTCTCGATGGCGCGGAAACCCTTTTCGCCCACATCGGCGAAGATCTCCTTCACGCGCCGGCCTTCCCTACGCTCGAGGTAGGTGTCCATGTCGACCGACGAGATGCCGCACGTGCGGGCAAGACGGCGCGCGACGCTCGTCTTCCCCGCGCCCATGAACCCGACGAAGAACACCGGGCGCAGAAGCTGCATCGGGTCTTGCTGCCGACGGGGCGCTGCAGGCTTGCGCTGCCGCCCCTGCTGCCCCTTCGGCTTCGCCGCCGCACCTTCGCGCGGCGCGCCACCGCGCGTCATCGGGACATCGTCCTCAGGCGTGCCTTGTACGACTTGATGTTCGTCTTGATGTCGGCCATGCACGAGCCGCCGAACATCTCCTGGTACGCGTTGGCCAAGACGAAGGCGACCTCCCCTTCGGCGACGACCGCGGCCGCAGGAACGGCGCACACGTCGCTGCGCTCCTTCGAAGCGTCGGCGACTTCGAGCGTGTCCATATTCACCGTGGCAAGCGGCTTCATGAGCGTGGGAATCGGCTTCATCGCAACCGTGGCCACAAGCGGAAGGCCCGTGGTCATGCCGCCTTCCAGGCCGCCGGCGTTGTTGGATGCGCGGGTGAAGCAGTCGCGCTCGCGGTCGAGCACGATCGGATCGTGCACCTCGCTGCCGAAATGGCGCGCGACGTCGAAGCCCATGCCGAATTCGACGCCCTTCATGGCCTGGATGGAGAACAGCGCCTGCCCCAGGCGCGCCGTCAGCCGATCGTTCGCCGTGGCATAGCCGCCAAGGCCGGGAACGAGCCCCGTGGCGACCACGCGGAACGTGCCGCCGATCGTGTCGCGAGCGGCCTTCGCGCGCTCGATCTCCGCGATCATCGAACGTGTGGCCTGCGCATTCGGGCAGCGCACCTCGCTCGTCTCGATGTCGAGCGGGGAATACTGCACGCAGTCGACGAACGGGTTCTCCTCGCGGAATTCCGCGTTGCCGATGCGGTTCACGTATGAAAACACCTCGACGCCCAAGTCAGCCAAAAACTCACGCGCGATGCCGGCCGCCGCAACGCGGATGGCGGTGGAGCGGGCGCTCGAGCGCTCGAGGATGTTGCGGCAGTCGTCGGTGTTCGTCTTGAGCGCGCCCACCAGATCGGCGTGCCCAGGGCGCGGCGTGACCTCGCGGACGAGGTCATCGGGAGCTTCGCCGAACACCGACATGCGGTCGGTCCAGTTCTGCCAATCGCGATTGCGCACGGTGAGCGTCACCGGCGAGCCGATGGTCTTGCCGAAACGGACACCCGACGTCACCTCGACGGTGTCGCGTTCGATCGACTGCCGGCCGCCGCGGCCATAGCCCGATTGGCGCCGCGCAAGATCGGTGTTGATCTGCGATTCCGAAATCATGAGGCCTGCAGGGACGTCCTCGACGATCGCCGTCAGGCACGGCCCGTGGCTTTCGCCGGCAAAGGTATAGCGCATATGGGTTCGCTTTCCGAGCAAGTACGTATAGTTTCCCGATCATTGTAGCGCAAGCAGCGAAACGCGCCCGTTCAGGGACGCGTTTGCGCATGATGATTCCGCTGAAAGGAGCGGCGATCCGCCGCCCCGGATAAACGAGGCTACGAGGTTTTCACGCCGAGTTGCTGTGCCAGTTTGCTCGTCGTTCCCGTGATCGAGCTCGCGTCGCCGCCCGCTTCGACCGTCTGCATCATCGTGGTGAGAGCGTCTTCGTCGCAGAACACGTACGAAGCGCCCTTGTACATTCCCGTGATCGACGGCACCATACACGAGGTGATCGTAAGGTCGCCGCCGTCCTGGAACTGCGTGGCGAGGCTGTACAGGTCGGTGACCGACATGTCAGTCGTGATACTGCTCGCGGCCGTCTGGATAACGCCCGGGAGCTGCGTCACCGGCAGCGCGAGGATCTTCTCGGCCAACGCCATGATGAGCTTGCGCTGGTTCGCCGTGCGCGTGAAGTCGCCGTCGACGTAGGCGCGGCTACGGGCGAACACGAGCGCCGTCTCGCCGTCCATGTGCTGCTCGCCGGCTTCGATGATGATCTTCTTCTGACCGATGACCGAGCCGTCCGCGTCGGGGTCGTTGATGCGCGTGTCGACCGTCACATCGACGCCGCCCACCGCGTCGACGAGCCCGATGAGGCTGTCGAAATCGACTTCGGCATAGTGGGATATGTTCACCCCGAGAAGCTTGCTCGCTTCCTTGATGGCGCCCGCCGCGCCGTTGTACGCATACGCGGCGTTGAATTTGCAGTAGCCGTAGCCGTCGATGTTGATCATCGTGTCGCGCGGGATCGAGATGAGCGTCGCCGCGTTGGCAACCGGATCGACCCGCACGACGATGTTCGTGTCGGAACGCGCGCCCATCGACTCGTCGTCAGCGCGTGCGTCCGACCCGATGAGCATCATGTAGAAGGGTTCGCTGAAGTTGGTGGTCTTGACGAGCGCGTCGTTGATCTCGTCGAGCTCGGTTGCGCTTTTCTGCCCCTTGGTGAGCGTGTCGTTCACGTTGTTGACCCAGAGCGCCGCCGCCGTTCCGACGCCGACGAACACCACGAGCACGGCCACAATGGCGACGATGGCGATCTTCTTGCCGCGGGAACGCTTGCGGTTCTTCGCCTGATAGTTGGGATTCGACCGCGAATACTGCGATGTCTGAAGGGGGCCGCCCTGCGCCGGACGCGCGGGCCGAACCGTCTGCGGGGCCGCATGCGCCGGAGCGCCCTTGGCTTTGTTCGATGGCGAAACCTGGGAGTTTCGTTTCCGAGAATGCTGTGGCACCTTATCTCCTTACGCACAATCCCCAGGTGAACAGTCTACACGTCGAATTCAGCCGCTTGCGCCATGATGTCGAATAATTCATCAAACGGCAACGCAAGCTCGATTTCCGACACGTCGCACACCGCCTGCACGGTCGCGACCGCCTGCGCGACGAGCATGCCGCATCCGTCGCAGAACGTGCAGCCGGCCGCCTTGGCGCCCGCCGCGAACGCCGTTTCGCCGTGGGCGTAGACCACGTCGAAGGCGGCCTGGCCTGATCGGAACAGCGACACGTCGAACGGGGCCGGGTCGCCCTGGCGCATGCCGAGCGGCGTCGCGTTGATGACGAGATCGGCAGCATGGATGGCCTGCGTGGACGTGGTATAGCTCCCGAAGCGGAAGGTCGTCTCCTCATAGGCGGAGAGGAAGCTTCTATGGGCGTCTTTCGAAGCCTCGAGGTCGACCGTCGCGTGAGCGAGCTCGCCGAACTCCCCGACGTAGCGCTCGAGCACGTCGCGCGCATGCTCCTTGTTGCGGCTGAGCAGCAAAACCTCAGACGCGCCGGCGATGGTGGCGGCATGGAGGATGGCGAGCGCCGTCGGGCCGGTGCCGCAGATGGCAATTTTCGCGCCCGCGAAGTCGAAGCCCACGCGCTCGAGGTACCCGATGCAACCCTGCCCGTCGGTGTTGAACGCGATAAGCGCGTCCTTCTTCTTGACGAGGATGTTCGCGCCGTGGGCGAGTTTCGCGGACGCCGCACGGGCCGTCGCCGCAGCAAGCGCCTCGGGCTTGTAGGGCGTCGTGATGTTGATGGAAAGGAAGTCGCGCTTTTCGAGGAACTCCTTCGCCTCGTCGGGCGTTTCGCAATCCATGAGATCGTAATGCCAGGGAAAGCCGAGCTTCTCGTACACCGCGTTGTACATCACGGGCGATTTCGAGTGCGCCACGGGATGCCCGAGCACGTAGAGCTTCTGCGGTGTCGTGGCCGGCGTGCCGGCCGTTTCGTCGTTCATGGCGTCAGTTCCTTTCCAAAGAGTGGCAGGCGGTAGCCGGGTTCTCGGGAACCGCATCGCCCATGAGCGCGCGCTCGAACTTGCGCAGGAAAAGCGTATGGGGCAGATCCTGCTCGACGAGAGGCTGCAGAAGGTAGGCGGCGATTCCCACGGTATGGGCGCCGAGAACGTCGGTCATGAGCTGATCGCCGATGGCGACCGTGTTCTTGCGATGGGCGCCTATCTTGCGCATTGCCACGAAGTAGGCGGGCGAACAGGGCTTCATGGCCTTCGCAACGACCGGCAAGCCCACTTCGGCCGCGAAATCGTACACGACTCGATGCCAGTTGTTGGACAGAAGGCAGATGCTCACCCCCGCGTCGCGCGCGCAGCCCAGCCACACGCGCGCATCGCGCGGAATCACCTGCGTGTCGCGCGGCACGAACGTGTTGTCGATGTCGAGCAGCACGTTCGTGAATCCGCAGGCCAGCAGGTCTTTCTCGATAGAGATGTTCGACAACCGCGAGAAATAGCGGTCGGGCTTGAAATACGCCATGCGCACTCCGTTTCGCTTCGTCGCGGATAGCGCTCGCTACGAATGAGCGGCGATGGTTGCCTGATGCTCGTCGTAGGTCTTGTCGAAGATGTAGTCGATGCCGCCGTTGCTGTTCGGCCAGAACGAGAAGAAGTAGTACTCGCCGAAATCGGAGGCAGGGCTGCACGCCGCCTGGATGCTTCCCAGGCTCGGAGAGCAAATGGGTGTGGGCGGAAGGCCCGCATGCCGACGCGTGTTGTAAGCGCTGTCGGTCGTCCAGTCGTAGTTGCTCGGGTCACCGCCGATTTCGTATGCGGTGGTGGCGTCGCTGCCGAGCATGCCGTACGTCGGGGCGCCGGTGTTCGACAGGCGGTTGTAGAACACCGCGGAAACCTTCGCGCGGATATCGGCGTCGTCGCTCGCCTCCTTCTCGATGATGGAGGCGAGGATGAGCGTCTGGTAGGAGTTGTAGCCCTTGCCCTTCGGATACGAATAGTCAAGCGAGGCCGTTTCGGTCTGGTACTGAGAGAGCATCGTGCGGATGAGCGAGTCGGCCGTATCATTCGCCGTGATGGAATACGTCTTCGGGAAAAGGAACCCTTCGAGCGAGTTCGAGCCCGCATCGGCAAGGAACGGGAAGTCGGCGGCATAGGTGCTCGCGTTCGAAGCCTGCGTCTTGAAATCGTCCGCCGAGATGCGACCGTTCGTGGCATCGCTCACGCGGTCAGCGATGCCCGAAAGCGTGAGGCCTTCGGGGATGGTGACGGTAAGCCCCGACATGCCCGGCCCGCTCGCGAGCGCCTGGGCCAAATCGTCGAGCGACATGCCGCCCGAAAGCGTGTAGGTTCCCGATTGCAGCGAACCGTCGAGCCCCAGGTCGGACACCTTTTTCGAGAAATCCGACGTAGACGAGATGAGGCCCGCCTTCTGCAGGCTCTGCGCGATGGAGTTCGTCGAGGCGCCGTCTTCGATGACGACCGTCGCCTGCTGCCCGTCGGGGATAAGCTCGGTCTGCGACGCCGTGCAGCCGCGCACGAGCGAGGAGATGCCCAGAATGAGCAGCAGCGCGATCACGACGATGACCGCGACAAAGGCGATCATAGGGCCCTTGCTGCGCTTGGGCTTGAGCGCGCTCGTGTCATAGGTGCGGAACTGGCGATCGCCCATGGAATGCGCAACACGCGCCCGATGGTTCGGGCGCGAAGAATACGTGATCTGACGTTTGAATGGAGCCATAAGGTACGTTACCTTTCGGATTTTCGGGCTGCCCGCTCGTCGAGCCATGCCTGCAAGAACAAACTCGCAGCTATCATGTCGATTTTACCGCGCATGGCCCGCTCGTCGTAGCCTTTTTCGCGCAAACTGCGCTTCGCCTCGCGGGAGCTGAGCCGCTCGTCCGTGAATTCATGCGGGATGGAACAGTTCCGCGAGATGGTATCGGCTGCTTTGCGGATGCGCTTGGCCTGGGGGCCTTCCTCGCCCGCCATCGTGAAGGGAAGCCCGCAGAGCAAAAGCTCGGGCTCCCAGTCTTCGAGCACGCGTTTGAAGGACTTCGCGCAGGAAAGCACCTCCTGCGCGGGCAGCACGCAAACGGGGGAAGCAACACGCTCGCCGGGGTCGCACACGGCGACCCCCACGCGGACTTCCCCAATATCGAGCGCGAGAATCCTCATGGCGCTAGAGCAGCATCGCGCGCGCGGCGTCGAGAGCGGCGTCAATGCCCGAGGGGTCCTTGCCGCCGGCCTGGGCCATCGCCGGCTTACCGCCGCCGCCGCCCTTCACGCACGGCGCGATTTCCTTGATGACGGAGCCGGCGTTGAAGCCCGCCGCAACCGCTTCGTCGGTGCCGGCGGCCAAAAGCACGGCCTTGCCGTCCTTCTCGGCGATGAGCACGACCGCGCCGGGCTCGCTCATGCGGGCGCGGACGACGTCCCACATGTTGCGCATCGCGCCGGCGTCGGCGATGTTCACGCGGCTGATCACGACCGGGTAGCCAGCAGCCGACTTCACGGCCGACTCGACGAGCTTCGTGACGCCGTCTTCGGAGATAACATTCTTCGCCTGCTTGGCGCCCTTCTGAATCTCCTTCAGCGTCTTGACATTGGCAGCGGTACGCTCGCTCACGTCGAACAGTGGCACGCGGAGCGCCTCGGCGGCCTCCTTGAGCTCGGACTCGACCTTGTTCAGGTACTCGATCGCACCATAGCTCGTCACGGCCTCGATGCGGCGCAGGTTGGCGCCGACGCCGGACTCGGACGTGATCTTGACCAGGCCGATCTCGGAAGTGTTCTTGACATGGCAGCCGCCGCACAGCTCGCGGGAGAAGTCGCCGCACTCGACAACGCGCACGACGTCACCGTATTTCTCGCCGAAGAGCGCCGTCACGCCGGACTCGCGGGCGGCGTCGAGCGAAGTTTCGTAGATGTTGGTGGCCACGGCCGACATGATCTCGTCGTTGGCGATGCGCTCGACTTCCGCGAGCTGTTCGGGCGTGGTGGCCTCGAAGTGCGTGAAGTCGAAACGCAGGCGGTCGGGACCGACGTAGGAACCCGCTTGCTTCACGTGGTCGCCAAGCACGCGGCGCAGCGATGCATGCAGGATGTGCGTGGCGGTATGGTTGCGCGCGATGCGGGCACGGCGCTTGCCGTCGACCGTAGCGATGAGCGCATCGTCCACGGAAACCTCGCCGGATGCGACCTTCACCTTATGGCATACGAGACCCTTTTCCGGAGCCTTCGTGTCGACGACGTCGGCGGAGAAATTCTCGCTCGAAAGCGTGCCGGTGTCCCCCACTTCGCCGCCCATCTCGGCGTAGAAAGACGTCGTGTCGAGGATTACCTCGCCCTCGTCGCCGGCAGTGAGCTTGGAGACCTTTTCGCCGTCTTTCACGAGCGCCACGACCTTCGCCTCGGTTTCGAGGTTGTCGTAGCCCACGAACTTCGTGGCACCGACTTCCTTCAGGATATCGGCGTGAATGCCGCCGTAGGTGCTCCATGCGGCCTCAGCGTCCTTCGTGTTCGCGGCACGGGCGCGCTCGCGCTGCTCTTCCATGCAGCGGGCGAAACCGTCCATGTCGACCTTCACGCCGCGATCGGCGCACATCTCCTCGGTGACCTCGACGGGGAAACCGTAGGTGTCGTGAAGCGTGAACGCCTCCTCGCCGGAGAGCACGTCGCCGGAAAGCTTGGCGAGTTCTTCTTCCAAGAACATCTGGCCCTGGCGAAGCGTCGCGCCGAAGCGCTCTTCCTCGGACAGGATGACGCGGCGGATGAGCTCGCGGTTCTCGACGATCTCGGGGTACACACCGCCCATGAGCGAGACGATCTCGTCGACGTATTCGTTCAGGAACGGCCCTTCGATGCCGATCATGTGGGCCTTCTGGATGGCGCGGCGCAGCAAACGACGAAGCACGTAGCCACGGCCTTCGTTGGAAGGCAGGATACCGTCGGCGATCATGAAGGTGACCGAACGGCTGTGGTCGGCCATGATGCGCAGCGACTTGTCGACGGCGGGGTCGGTCTGGTACTTCTTGCCGGACAGGCGCTCGCCGACGCCCACGAGGCTGCGGAGCACGTCGGTGTCGTAGTTGTTCGTCACGCCCTGCATGATGGCCGCGATGCGCTCAAGGCCCATGCCGGTGTCGATGTTTTTGGAGGGAAGCGGTGCGAGCGTGCCGTCTTCCTGGCCGTCGAACTGGGTGAACACGCAGTTCCAGTACTCAAGGTAGCGATCGCAGTCGCAACCGGGCTTGCAGTCGGGCTTGCCGCAGCCGACTTCGGGGCCCTGGTCGAAGTAGATTTCGGAGCAGGGACCGCACGGGCCGGTCGGGCCGGCGCGCCAGAAGTTGTCTTCCTCGCCGAGGCGGGAGATGTGGTCTTCGGCGACGCCGAGCGACTTCCAGATCTCGATCGTCTCGTCGTCGTCCTCGAACACGGTGAAGTAGAGCTTTTCCTTCGGGAGGCCGAGCACCTCAGTGGAGAACTCGAACGCCCAGGCGCACATCTCCTTCTTGAAGTAGCGGCCGAAGCTGAAGTTGCCGAGCATCTCGAAGAACGACAGATGGCGGGCGTCGCCGATGTTGTCGATGTCGTTGGTGCGCACGCACTTCTGGACCGTCGTCGTGCCGATGTAGGCCGGGTCGAGTTCCTTCTGATGAAGGAAGTAGGGCTTGAACTGCACCATGCCGGCGCTCGTCAGAAGCAGCGAGGGATCGTCGGGGATAAGAGAGGAGGACGGCAGACGTTTGCATCCCTTTTCCTCGAAGAAGCTTAGATACTTCTCGCGAATCTCGGCGGTGGTCATGTACTTCATGTTGTGCTCTTTCCTTATCCCTCAAGAGCTCTCGCAGGATTGCTCGAGCTCGGTTTCATATGGCGAACGGGCAACGACGGTAAGCCGTCACTGCTTGTCGTGCTGCTTCAAGCGTTCGCGGATCTTTCGCCTGTTCTCCGCATTTTCCGCGCGCTTCTTCTCGGCGCGCTCGAATTCCGCAGACCCATCGGGGTGCGGAGACGTGGCGTCGGCGATAGGGTTCGGCGCGTCGGTGTCGCTTTCCCCGGATGGAGTGCCCAAGAAGAACACGCCGTCCTTCGAGACGATGCGCCTGCCCGTATGCTTCTCGAAATAATACACGAAAACGGCCTTGGCGACGGCAACGGCCGGAATCGAGGCGAGCATGCCCACAAGCGAGCCGGCAAGCCCGCTCATCGCGCCGCCGAGCGCCGAACCGACCATCAAGGCGATGAGGTTGAGCGCGGGGTGGACGTCGACCGAGCTCGCCATGATCCTCGGCGAGATGAAGGTGTAGACGAACTGTTGGATGATGATCGTGCCCAAGATGGCGACGATCGCCACGAAGGGGCTCACGAAGATGCCGACGAGCGCGGCGAGCGCGCCGCCGAGCCACGGGCCGATGATCGGAATGATGTTCAGGATGCCGGTGATACCGCCGAGCGCGGCACTGTTGGGAATGCCGAGCACGGCGAACATGACGCCGCACGCAACGCCGATGATCGCGCATTGCAGCAGGGTGCCCTTGATGTAACCGCCCATCACCCTCGTGAACGTGATGTGGAGCATCTCGAAGTCCTCGGCGTGCTTGTCGCCCACGAGGCGCTTGCATTCACGCCCGATCTGCGGCAGCTGCATGAGGATCCAGAACGCGATGACGAGCGCGAAACCGATGGCCATGAGCCCGTTCGCAAGCCCCGTGCCGAAGGCGATGGCACCCGAGGCGCTGTTCTTGGCCAAATCGCCCGCCCACGCGCTCGCCGAGGCCTGCACTTCGGCTACGAGCGAGCGGAACGATTCGTCTTCGAAGATATAGGAGTACTTCGCGTAGATGGCGTTCGCCCAGTCGATGATCTTCTGCATGTAGACCGGGGCGTTTTCGATAAGGTTCGCGAACTGCGCGTTCATGCCGATGGCCGGCGAGAACATGAGGAACGCCACAAGCGCGAGCACGACGAACATGAGCACGTAGCCGATGGCCGTGCCGAGCGTTCGGTTGATTCCGAGCTCTTCAAGCTTGTTCACCGTGCCGCGCAGCACGAACACGATAATGACCGTCCAGATGAGGATGGAAACGGGAACGGAAAGGATTCCGAGAAGCTGGACGAGCGCCCAGATAAGCGCAAGCCCGCCCACGAGAGCCCCCACGTTGAAGAAGCGGCGGCGCGCCCGTTCCGTTTTCGCCTGTTCGTCAGCTAGATCGCTCAATGCGCTATTCCTTGGGCGTCGCAGCGCCTTCGAGCGCTTCGGCGGAATACGTGAAGTACTTGCCTTCGGCGTCGTCGGCGGGCTCGACCGTCACCGAATGCTTGTCGGCGTCTGCGCCAGCTTGCTCGCTCGGCGTCTGTTCAGCGCGCCCTTCCTGGGAAGACGCTTTGCGGGATACGCGGCGCGCACCGGCCGAAACGGCAGCAGAAGCTGCTTCGGTCGTCGCATCGACAAGGTCGGAAACGGGGTTCGGCTTGGCCTCGCCCTGGCCGAGCGCCGCCGACTCATCGGAGGCCTTCTTCGGCTTGAACGCGTGGCGAACCTTCTTGGTAACCGAATTGACCAGCTCGATCGGAGCATTCGTGACGGTGTCGACAGCGTTCACCGCGCTCGATGCGGAGCTGGTGATCTCACTTACATCCTCGAGAATCTGGTCGAGACGCATGACTTCGAGATTCGCTGCGTCAACGGTAAGCGACACGCGATCGACGAGCGGGTCGACCTTGTCGCACACAGGTTCGAGGGAGGCCGTGATCTTCTCGACATGCTCAAGCGTCGGCTCAATCTGCTTCTGCACGCTCGACACCGTTTCGCGCGTCTTACGAACCGTCACGACGAGCTCGACGACGAACCAGATAAGAGCGATACCGACCACCACATAGACGACCGGAAGGATCAGGTTGACAATCTCGAAGAAATCCATCTGCGCCTCCTCTTGTTTCCAAAGCGATTACTATAGCACGGTACCTTCGATTCTATCGCCGCCACAAGGCGTTTTCACCCCTCGTCCATAGCCGTCACCGCATGGTTACTCGCCGTTTTGCGAGGGTTTCGGAGCGGGCTTTGATTCCGCACGGTCGCGGGCGGCGGCGTCGGCGCGGTACGCCTCCCAGCCCCGCTCGCTCGGCTTGTAGAAGCAGCCCTTTTCCAAGCCGTCGGGCAGATAGCGCTGATCGACCCACCCACCCGGATAGTCGTGAGGATATTTATAGGCTCCGTAGTTTTCAGAACCAGGGCGATGCCTATCGCGCAGATAATCGGGCACTTTTCGCGCCGGACCATGGCGCACCTCGGCAAGCGCGGCGTCGATTCCCGCCTCGGCCGCATTGCTCTTCGGCGCGAGGGCAATGTAAATCGCAGCCTGGGCCAGGTTGATTCGGCACTCGGGGTACCCGATGACCTCGGCCGACTTGAACGCGGCTTCAGCAATGAGAAGAGCCTGCGGATCGGCGTTGCCAACATCTTCGGAGGCATGGATCATCATGCGGCGCGCGATGTACTTCGGATCTTCCCCACCGTCGATCATACGGGCAAGCCAATAAAGGGCCGCGTCGGGATCGCTGCCGCGCATGGACTTGATGAACGCGGAGATGATGTCGTAGTGCATGTCCTTGTTCTTGTCATAGGCAAGCGCCCGATGCGGGGTTGCCTTGCGCACGACATCGGCGGTGATGAGGGCAGGCGCGTCGGGCGTGCCCGGCTTCACCATCTGCGAGGCAAGCTCAAGCGTGGTAAGGGACGCGCGCCCGTCGCCGCCGGCGAGCAGCACGATGGCAGAAAGCGCGTCGTCGGCAAGCGCGAATCGCCCGCCAAGCCCCCGATCGTCGGCAAGCGCGTTGTTCACGAGCTGGGCGATTTCGTCATCGGAAAGGGAATGGAGCTCCACCACGCGCGATCGGCTGATGAGTGCGGAATTCACTTCGAAGAAGGGGTTTTCGGTCGTTGCCCCCACAAGGACGAGGATGCGGTTCTCGACCGCGTGGAGCAACGCGTCCTGCTGACTGCGGTTGAAGCGGTGGATTTCGTCGACGAACAGGATGGTTCGCAAACCCTGCATGGTCAGGCGCTTTTCGGCCGCATCGATTTCGCGGCGCAGATCGGACACGGTGCCGCCGATGGCGGACACCTCCACGAACGTCGACTTCGTATGCTCGGCGATAACGTGGGCGAGCGAGGTTTTCCCCGTGCCGGCGGGACCAAAGAGGATGACCGAGCTGAGCGTGTCCCCCTCGATGGCGGCGCGCAGCCAGCTTCCCTCACCGATGGCCTCGGTTTGCCCCACCACTTCGTCGAGCGTGCGAGGGCGCATGCGCACGGCGAGCGGGGCCACTTCGGCGCGGCGCTCGTCTTCCATTGCTGTAAATAAAGTATCCATAGCGCGTATGATAACATGCGAACGTTTGTTTGCCTATCTACCTTGGGAAAATAGGCGAGAAAAGAGGAGGCCCGCCGGAGAGGGGAGCTCGGGCGGGCCACAAGGAGGGGATTGAGCGGCCGGTACGTTGGCCGCACCTGCTAGTTAAAGCAGTGCAAGCTGTAAGGAGGGGAACCTTTTCGCTTGCTGATACGAAGTATAGAAGACGACCTTGAAGCGCATATGATCGAGACGTGGTCATCTTATGAATCGACCTGCGGTTTTGTTACAAGTTCGTTTCAGATAACCTCACGATTCGACAGGATGCCGCGCCGCAAACCGAGCCTCCGATCGGAAGCCGTTGCCAAGCGGCTTCATTCTAGCGGTGTGCGACAGCCGATGCCGCACACCCTACTTCGCGAGGTTGCGCGACGCGACGGGGCATGCGCCCGGCGCTCGACGGAAGAACCGCGCGAGAAAGCTCACGCCCGAAAGCGCGAGCGCGACGCCGAGGCCGAAGTAGAAGAACGCGATGAACCAATCCGGCACGACGCCCGACATGCGCAGCGCGATGCCGCCGCTCATCATGATCGCCATCATGATGTAGCCCGCAGCGTCGAAGAACTTCCAGAACGATGCGCGCTCTCCCGGCAAGTCGGCGATGCGCGCCGAATGCTTGCGCACCATCTTCGAGAAGATAAACGTATGGAACAACGAGAAGATGACAATCGACCCCACGGCAAGCAACGCGACGAACTGCCATGCAAACGCACTGATTACCTGGCCATACGCCTGAAACCCGATGAGCGCGATATTGAATCCGGCGGCGAACCACACGATTCCCGCAATGAGCAGGAGCTTGTTTTTCGATACCTTGAGCATGAGAAGGCTTCCTTAGTCTTACTTTGTCTTTTCCCATGCAGGATATGCCCTCTCCGCCCTTTCAACGCTCAATATGAACAATGTTCATATTGATAGCACACGCAAGCTGAGGCTAACTTAAGAAGTATGGGCCGCAGTCGCACATACTCTTGAGGAGCGTTCGTCATCAACCCCTCTCTGCATCCCTTTACGTCCGCACGTTGGCGGGAACGCGAATGCAAGATGCCGCCGCCAATTTCAAGCACGAATTTCCAAGTGGCCTTGTTTTTGCCAACTATATCGAATTTAGGGTAAGGGCGACAAAGGCGCAATCGTCTCCATTTTATTGACCTGGGAAAGCGTCGAGTTACACGCGAGGAAGGCAACCTCCTCGCGGCGCCATCGACCCTAAATTCCACATTCCTGGCAAAAAGAAGCACTCGAAGAAATACGAGAGCGAAGTCAGCTTAATCAGCGCTGTTCAAAACTACACGCAAAGTCGGTCCCGGCAACCGTGGCCGGCGATGCGTGACGCAAATGCATCACGCATCGCCGGCCCAGCGCACTTCTCTAAATAAGCGACCCACCGCAGCTTGAGCCGGCCCCGGCGGCACAGCTGTAGCACACCGGATTCGTGCGCACTTCGCGCGTCGGCAAAGGCGCGTCCATGATGTCAGCCACCGTCGCATCGCGCCCGTCGATCCGGATGGGCATCTCCAGCACGTGGTTGCACTCGCAGTCGTACAGGCGCCCGTCGTAGTCGACATTCACCTGGTCGCGGCACATGATCTTGCCCACCGCGAACGCGTTGAAGTTGTCGTGCAGAAGCTTCAGGTAATCCTCCGTCAGACCTGCGTCGGCCAAATCCATCGCGAACCGCCCGAGCGGGAAGTTGTTGAACGCGTAGAGCTCATTGAAGTCGATGCCCTGCTGCTCGGTCAGCTTCACGCGATACGCATCGGCCAGAAGCGCTTGCGGCGGCGGCAGGAACGGCCCCGCCACGTTGTACACGATTTCGAGCTTCGGTCCGCCTTCGCGCCCGTAGCCCAGCTCGTTGAGCTTGCGGATGTTCGCCACCGCGCGCTCGAACACGCCGCGCCCACGCTGCGCATCGGCGTTCTCCGCGTCGAAATATGGCAGCGACACGCACACATCGGCGCCGATCTCCGCGAACACGCGCAGGAAATGCTCGTATTCGGGCTTGCTTTCGAGCGTCAGGTTCGTGCGCACGATCACTTTGTCGGCGACCTTCGCGCCTTCGCGCAAGAACCACTCGCAGTCGGGATGCATTTCGGGCGAGCCGCCCGTCACATCGAGCATCTTGTAACCGCCCGCGACGAATGCCGCGAGCACCTGCTCCATCGTCTCGCGCGACATGGCCTGCGTGTTCTTAGGCCCGCATTCCAGATAGCAGTGACGGCACGCCAGGTTGCACGCATACGTGACGTTGACCTGCATGGTCGTTTGACGCTCGTTGGTTTGCAGGATATCGGGAAGGTTCACGCGATCGTAGAACGACGGGATACCGGCGCGTTCGCACGCGGCGTTCAGGTACGCGAGGTCGACCTTCTGCTTCCCGCGACGAAGCTCCAGAGCCTGCTGGGCGCGCTCGAGGTCGAACGGTCCGCGATGCGCGCCGCGCGGCGTAATGGAAAAGTACTTGCCGTAGCGCGATTGCTCGAGCATGCACGCCATATTGCCGCTCACCGCATAGTCGCGCCCCTTGATGAAGCGCAGCTCATCGGTGAAATCGAAGTAGCGTGGCATCTCGGGCATGCCTCCCTCGTAGCGCGCCACCTGACCGTAGTTCTCCTCGGCGTCTTCAAGGCCTTCCGCCTTGATGGCGCGCACCGTACGGGACGTGAACGACGTGAACCCGAGCTTCGTCTCGAGAGCCAGGTCGGACACATGTATGTCGTCCACCACGGTGAAGACGTAGCTTGCCCAGCCGTGCTTCGCCATCATGCGACGGAAATCGTCGATGTAGAGCGCGCCGCCAAGGCACTCTCCGCGCAGCACCGGGTCGGCGCGCAGCTCGTCGGACATGCGACGATCGCAGAACACGTCGGAGAAGTACAGCTCGCCGCCGGGCTTCAGCACACGGTAGATCTCGGAGAACACCTGGTCCTTGAACGGCGAGAGGTTGATGACGCAGTTGGAAACGACCAAATCGACCGTGCCGTCCTCGATGCCGAGCGATTCCAAATCCTCGATGTAGCCGGCCTTGAATTCCACGTTGGAATGTTCGAAACCGAACTTCGCAGCTTGCTCGTCTTGATGCTTCTCGGCGACGGCGAGCTGTTCGGGCGTCATGTCGACGCCGATAACGCGCCCGGTCGGGCCGACGAGCTTCGAAAGCACGTACACGTCGCGACCTGTACCGCAACCCAAGTCGACCACCGTGGCGCCTTCGAGCGCCGGCGGAATGGGAGAGCCGCAACCGTAGAACCGCTCAACGATCTCGTCGGCGATGTCGGGCATCACGTCGAGCACGTATCTCGGCGGCCGTTCGGTCGAGCAGCAGCACGCGTTGGTCTTCAAGTCGTCGGACCCGCCAAGCGTCTTGCCGTAATACTCACGCACCTGAGCGCGAATGTCTGTCTTCACGTCTGTCATACAACCTCCGTTAAAGCTGCACCACCGCTCGGCGAGTCGGGCAATGCCCAGTCGCTCGGCAGTCCTGCTCGCACGAACAGCCCACTGGGCTGTTCGGCTCGTGCGGAACTCGCTTTATGGGCACCGCCCGATTCGCCGAGCTCCAAGCTTTCCCCAATACACTGCGCCGAAAACGTCAGCGAGAGGCCTTTTGACGAGCACAGATGGCGGGAAAGATTTTCGAAGCGTGCTTTCCGCACGTGAGAAAATCTTGGAGCGCCAGCTGTGCCGTCAAAAGGCCTCGCAGCGTCGGCGTATTCGCTGGTCGTCAGACCAGCGAAATTATCGGCCCTCGTCGGCCATGCCGAAGCATTCGGTGAAGAACACCTGGCAATCGAGGTCGTACTTGTCGCACACCTCGTCGAGCGCGTCGTCCATGATGCGGGCGAGCGGGCGCGATTCGCACACGGCGCGCGCGTTGATGATCATGCGCATGTTCTTGTGGTCGCGCAGGAACTGCTGCGCATACTCAATATCGTAGTCGACGCCGATGAGCGACGCCTTGTTGAAGTCGCCGTTGCCCGAGGTGGCGAAAGTCTTCAGATGCGGTACGTTGCGCTTCTTCTCGATGAGCCCCATGCGGATGCCCTCGATCAAGTCGTCGACGACGGCGTTGCAATCGACCTTGCTGCCGTCCTTCGTCTTCAGGTAGAGGCGGCGGTTGTACCACGTGAGCTTCGCCTCGGCCTCGGCGAACTCCTCGTTGTTGCGGACCGAGAAGTTCTTGAGCTCGGTTGTGTGCGTGGTGAGGTACTCGGCAAGCTCGGGGATGCCCGTCTTGTCGCGCGCCGAAATCTTCATCGCGGGAATGTCGGGGCACGCCTCGTGCAAAAAGCCCATATAGCGGTCGATCGTCTCGTCATCGAGCAGGTCGATCTTGTTGAGCACGATGAGATCGGCTTCCTCAAGCTGCAGTTTCAGCAGGTAGACGAGCTCTTCGGGAAGGTTGATGTCGGCGTGCTCGGGCATGATCATGCGCAAACGTTCAGGGTCGACGAGCACGGTGAACGGCGAGAGGATGAACTCGTCGGCATTGTTGTCGTGCAGCGTGTGGTACACATGGTCGAGCGCGCCGACCCCGCACCCGGGGATGTCGCTCATGACGAACGTGGCGCCTTCCTTGTCGCGCAAGCGACGGATCTGGTCGGTCGTGTTGTCCATCTGGTAGCAGATGCAGTCGTTGCCGATTTCTGCCACCGTGCAGCCCGACGTCTGCGTCAGGCTCGTATCGACGAGGTTCGCGCCCAAATCGTTCGCGATGATGGCGGTCTTGCCGATGTTGCGGTCCATGTATTCCGCAAGCGCGATCATGGTCGTGGTTTTACCCGCGCCCAGAAAGCCGCTCATAACCATGAAGCGGATCTTGTCCACGTGACTCTCCTTTTCACGAAAAGGGGCCGCCAACGCCTGCGGCCCCGCACAATTCAGTCTATTCTACCAGCGTTAGCAGCAGGAAACGCGCACGGGCTGGTCATCTTCGTCGACGACGCCGTCGAAATCGGGGGCAACCTTGATGATATGGTCACCATGGGTGTCTCCCACGTGGTGGTCGCGGCTGCCCTTGTACTCGAACACCGACGCGTAGCGCCCGCCAAACTCAGGGATGACCAGGCTCGACACGTTGTTGCACACGTGGCATTCCTTGCCCACGGGGAACTTGATGTCCTTATCGAACAGGAAGTAATCGGGATAGTCGGGAAGCCCGCCCTTGTAGGCGACGAACTCGCCGTAGTCCTCGCACACATCGGAGGTGTACGGGGTGTTCACCAAGCGGCTCGTGATCGTCGCGAACGCGGTGTTCGGGAAGAGCTCCGCCTCCTTGTCGCTCACGGGCGCCTTGTTGGTGATGAGGAAACGCGGGTCGTTGAAGCCGAGCTGCTGAGCCACGCGGCGGAAGTCGTTGATGTACATGGCGCCGCCCAAACGAAGCGCCACCTTTTCGATGTCGTCGGAGATCTCGGTTTCCATGCGGCGGTCGGCGAAGACGTCAGTGAAGTACCACTCGCCGCCCTCCTTCAGGATGCGCTGCACCTCGCGCACATACTGCGCCTTGTCGGGCGACAGATTGAAGGTGCAGTTGGAGATGACGACATCGACCGAGCCGTCAGGGATGAACGAGAGATCCTCAGGACAGCCCTGATGGAACTCGACGTTCGGCTCGTCGTAGCCGAACTGCTTCATTTCCTTCGCCAGGTACTTTTCCCCGATGTGCATGCGCTCGGCGTTCGGCTCGACGCCGATGACCTTGCCGGAAGGCCCCACAAGTTGAGCCGCCAGGTAGGTGTCGCGACCCGACCCGCAGCACAGATCGACCACGGTGCACCCCTCGAGCAACGGCGGCAGCGGCACGCCGTACTCGCGCGACGTGTTCTGGATCTCGCCCGCGATGTTGAACATGCGCTCGCGCGCCTGCCCGGGGATGGTCCCTTCCGCGTCGCGCGTGCGCGCCGTCGCGAGCGGGTCGCGCGGCTCGGCGGCAGCGATCGCATCGTAGTACGCCTGGTAGTTTCCGTCGGTCACTTTGCGGTAATACGCCTGGTAGTCCATAGGAATACTCCTTGCTCGAAGAGGTGGCGCCGTTTTGGACGAGCGTCAATACTTGCTTTAGTCTAGCATCTTGCAACGGGATAGTGAGCACTCAAACCGAATTGAGCTGCCGAATCGTCGCGGAATCGGCCCCCTGCGCCAGCACGTTCAGCGTCGTCGCCCGGCATCTATGCTAGGCTGTGGGGCAAAACGGAGAAGGAGCGAACATGGCAACGATCGAAGACGACCTGCGATTTTTGATAACCACGCTGCAAGACGAGCGCAAAGACACCCGCGACGAGCTTGCGACCTGTGCCGTTCCCGGCACGTTCGGCGAGGCATGGGAGCTGTTCCGCGCGCTGTGCAACACGCGTCTGCCGATTCCGGCGAGCGCGGAGTTCCTGGCGAAGCAGGACAAGCTGCTCCACGCCATCATCTCGGAAGAGGGGATCACCTACGCCGGCCTCATCCCGCCCTGTTCCGGCGACCCGAACATCGCCGTATGGAAAGGCGACATCACCACGCTTGCGGCCGACGCCATCGTGAACGCCGCGAATTCGCAGCTCCTCGGCTGCTGGGTTCCCGGCCACCATTGCATCGACAACGCCATCCACACGTTCGCAGGCGTGCAGTTGCGCCTTGAATGCGCCGCCATCATGAAGGCGCAGGGCCACGAAGAGCCCACCGGCCAGGCCAAAGTGACGAACGCCTACAACCTGCCTTCGAGCATGGTCATCCACACGGTCGGCCCCATCGTCGAAGGCGGGAAACCGACCGATCAGCACAAGCGCCTGCTCGCGGCCTGCTACAGAAACTGCCTGGACGCCGCGGCCGAGCGGCACTGCAAGTCCATCGCCTTCTGCTGCATCTCCACCGGCGTGTTCGGGTTCCCGCAAGAGGAAGCGGCACCCATCGCCGTCGACACGGTGCGCACCTGGCTTCGCGAGAACCCCGAGGCCGACATGCACGTCGTCTTCGACGTGTACCTCGACGAGGACGAGAAAATCTACCGAAGCATCCTGAAATAGGCTTCCACACGCTGCAGCTTCCCGTTTTTCGGGGCGTCGTGGACAATTTCGCGCGATATGCGAGCAGCGGGAATTCTTAGGTAGTGACCGTCAAAATCCGACCTGGGGTTTTTCCGATTACTACGGCACACGAAGCAGATATGAGGCCCTTGGGCCTCGCATTTCGCGTGAATCTGTCCACGACGCCCCGAAATCGAGCTCGATACGCCTTTACGCCTTCCGAAAGGCTGTTCCGAAAAGCGCCCGTCCTTGCAACCTGCTAGCTTTTGAAGTCGCACCGCTCACAGCGCGGCAGCTGCAGCGCGTCGGCGTCTTCCTTGTAGAAAAGCCCTGACCACTGGCAGATATGCTGCAAAACGGGTATCACCGACACGCCCTTCGGCGTCAGCGCGTATTCCACGCGCGGAGGGATTTCCTCGTACTGGATGCGCTGGATCAGCTTGTTTTCCACAAGGTCCTTCAATGCGCCCGACAGCGCGGCGTCGGTCACGTTGCTCATCTCGCTGCGGATGACGCCGTAGCGCAGCGGGCCGTCCGACAGCACGCACAGGATGCGCGACTTCCATTTGCCGCCGAACACGTCGAGCCCGTATTCGAGCGGACAGCGGATGTCCTTCTCCGTCTTTCTCTTTCGCGGCATAACGCTCTTCCCTTCCTTTCGGCGCAACGCGTCGCACGCAGCGCAGGCCCTCATCTCGAAACGCATTAAGCGTACTCAAGCAGCCTCGTTCAAAACAAGTTACTCATAAAAGATTGAGTGGCTCAATATTTCGTGAACGTCTTCAAATCCCGAAGTCGCGCGCCTATCTTGAGTGCCAGCTCGAGCGAAACGCCATTGCAAGCAACCCGCCGGAAGGAACGAACCATGACCGTTAAAGCATATCTCCAGATCACCATGACCATCCCCGAGGAAAACCGCCCCGCTGCAGTGAAGGTGTACACCGACTACCGCCAGCCCTTCCTCGACACCATCGAGGGCGCGCTCACCAAAGACCTTCTCGTTCGCGACGAAGACGTCCAGGTTCTCCACGGCTTCGACTCCATCGAGCATGCGAAGGCCTACCTCGAAAGCGACCTGTTCAAAAACGACGTCGCGACCGGCCTTGCCCCCACATGGAGCGCCGACCCGAGCATCGTCATCTATGCCGTCGCGTAGCACCGCGGCAGCGGGCGGCGCGCGAGATGCACGCGCGCTGCCTGCTTGGGGGCTGCCGACTTCATCGGCACGGCAGTTCCCAAGCAGGCAAAGACCTGCAACGATGCAGAGCGCAAAAGACGTTCCGCACGCGCCGATGAAAGGGGAAACTATGTTGTCTACGAGCAAAATCGCAGTTGAAAGCACGGGAAGCAGCCTGGCCGTGAAGGCATCGTGCCGCGGATTCGAAGTCACCTTCGACGAGCCGTGCGAAATGGGCGGCAGCAACGAGGGCATGAACCCCGTCGAGGGCGTACTGTGCTCGTTCGCCGCATGCCAGACCATCGCCACGCTGATCTTCGCGGACGCACAGGGCGTTCCAGTGGAAAAGGTCCGCATCGAGGCGGAAGGCGACATCGATCCCGACGGCTTCATGGGCAAGAACCCCGACGCGCGCAACGGCCTTCAAGAAGTACGCTTCACCGTGCATCTGAAGTGTGCAGACGAAGAAGCGGCGAAAAAGCTCGCCGATTTGGCCGAGAAGCAGTGCCCGGTAAGCGACTGCTTGAAGAACCCCGTGCCGGTCGTGCGCACCGACCTCGTCATCGAATAGGCGAAAGGAGCGATCCTTATGGCCAAAATGCCGCAGGAATGCATGGACATGATCAACAACGCATACGCCGCTGCGTTTTCCACCTGCGCAAACGGCATGCCGAACGTGGTCCCCGTCAGCATGAAGCAGGCGATGGACCCCGAAACCGTCATGGTTTCCGACCAATACATGAACAAGACGCTCGCCAACCTGAAAGAGAACCCGCATGCCGCGCTGTCGGCATGGGACAAGGAGGGCGGCTTCCAGGTGAAGGGCACCGTCACCTACGAAAACGAGGGTCCTCGCTATGAACAGGTGGCCGCCCAGGTGAAGGAGATCTTAAGTTCGATGGGATACGACTTCACGAGCAAGGGCGTGTGCTTCCTGCACGTGGAAGAAGTCTACTCGGTAACGCCCGGCGAGCACGCGGGGAAGAAAATCGCGTAAGCGCCAGACACACGTGCGGGGCGTGCGAGCCCCAAGCCCCACGCGCCCCGCACGTCTCATTCTTTCTTGTGGACAACCCCGCGCCGTCCCCCTACGACGTGGGGTTTCCTTATGCGTTCGCACACCTGAACCGCCGCGATTCGCGCGCTGGAACTTCCCGCTTTTCCGCATCTCGTGGACAGTTTCGCGCGATATGCGAGGGCCGCGAGCCTCTCGTTCGCCTCATGCGCCGCAGCAGCCAACAAAACCCCAGGTCGGGTTTTGTTGGCTGCTGCTAGAGAATTCCCACTCCTCGCATATCGCGCGAAACTGTCCACGAAGCCCCGAAGCGAGCGCCACATGCCCTTCGCCGTGATGCCTTGCCCGCTTACAGCACCACCATCACGATCGCGATGACGACAAGCGCCGCCGCAATGCCCATCGCCGCGAAGTCGGCGCCCGAAAACGGGTACTCCTTGAAACCGCTTTCGCGCGTGCGCAGATTGAAGCCGCGCACCTCGGCGGCGATGGCGGCCGAGTTGGTCTTGCGGACCGACGACACCAAAAGCGGCACGCACAGAGGCACCATGAGGCGGACCTTCTTTACGAAGCCGCCGTCGAACTCGACGCCACGCGCCGTCTGCGCCTCCATGATCCCCGCCATGTCATTCATGAACACGGGGATGAAATGCACCGTCGACATGAAGGTGAACGCGTACTTGTACGGCACATGGAGCACCTTGACAAGCGCGTTCGCCATGTCCGTGAGCTTCGTCACGTAGAACACGAGGAACAGCGGGACCGCGCACGCCACGAGACGCACCACGATGAGCACCGCGTTCAACACGCTCGTCGTGCCGATGTAGCCCCAGGGAAGCGCCACGAGCACGTCGCCCTGCGGCGTGAACAGGAGCGCGATGAGGGCGAGCAGCACCGAGAAGATCGCGACCGCCCGTGCCAGGCCGAGCGTTTGGGGAACCATCTTGCACTGAACCGCCATGGCGATATCGAGCACGATGACCACGCCCAAAAGCACGAAGCTGTTCGTTGTGAAGCAAGCGATGACCAGTAGAAACGCCGCTGCGAGCTTCGCCACCGGGTTCATTTTGTGCAGAAAGCTCTCGCCCGGGACGTATTCGAGGAACCCCTTCATCGCGCACCCTCCTTCATGGTGTCGCCGACGGCGGCGACGATCGCGGCCGTCATGTCGTCAAGCGTGTTCGCGCCCCCCACGGCCGTCGCCGCGAGGGCGGGGTCGGCGTCGACGAGCCGCATCGACACATCGACGATTTGGGGCGGAAGCAGATGCGTGCGCTCGAGAACGTCGCGATCGCGCAGCACCTCGAAGGTCGGGCCGTCGGCGACGACGGTTCCCGCCGTCATGGCGATGACACGCGTCGCGTAGTCGGCGACGACTTCCATGTCGTGGCACACCATGATGACGGTGGTGCCGTTTTCGTTGAGCTCGGAGATGACGTCCATCACCTTCGCGCACTCGCGGAAGTCGAGCCCGGTCGTCGGCTCGTCGAGCACGACGACGGGCGGCTCCATCACGATGATCGACGCGAGCGCCAGAAGCTGGCGCGTCCCGCGGTTCAGAAGGAACGGCTCGGCCTGCGCATCGAACCCGAAACGCTCGATCATGGCGTCGACCTTCGCTTCCGCCTCCGCGTCAGCGCGGCCTTGCGCCGTGAAGCCGAACATGAGCTCCTCGCGCACCGTGCCGCAGCAAATCTGCCGGTCGGGGTTCTGGAACAGGAAGCCCACTTTGGCCGCAAGCTCGCTCGTGCGCAAATCGCGCGTCGACGCCCCGTCGATGAGAACCTCGCCCGACGTCGGCTTCAAAAGGCCGTTGACCAGGCGCATCGTCGTCGACTTCCCCGCGCCGTTCGTTCCCACGAACGCGACGAAGTCGCCGTCGGCGACGGTGAAGCTCACGTCGCGCAGGATGGGAAGCTCGCCGTCGTACGACGCGCTCACGTTCTTGAACTCGATCATGCGAGCGCTCCTTTCCCCGCGCGCGGATCCTTCAAAACGCCCTGGCACACCGCGACGGCGTCGGCGACGTTGCGCGCCGATGCGCCGCTTGCGATCCCCCGGGCGCACAAGCGGTTCACAAGGCTCGTCGAGCGCGGGCAGTTCACGCCGATTTCCAGCAGCTCGTCGGAATGCGTGAGCACTTCGGCCGGGGTTCCGCGGAAGCGGATCTCGCCTCCGTCGACGATGAGCAGCTCGTCGGCGTACTCCGACAGAAGCGCGATTTTCTGCTCGACGACGATGACGGTGGTGCCGTTTTCCTCGGAATAGCGCTTGAGCAGGTCGAACACCGCAACCGACGACGCAGGATCGAGCTCTGCCGTCGGTTCGTCCAGCACAAGCACACGCGGCTTGAGCGCGATAACCGACGCTACGGCGACCTTCTGCTTCTGGCCGCCCGAAAGCTCGGCGATGCCCCGATGGCGCAAGTCCTCGATGCCCATGGCGGCGAGTGCCTCGGTCACGCGGCTCTCGATCTCGTCTTTGGGAACGCCGAAGTTCTCAAGGCCATAAAGCACCTCGTCTTCGACCACCGACGACACCATCTGGGAATCGATATCTTGGCAGACGCTTCCCACGAGCCGGCTGATGTCGGTCAGCGACGCCTCGCACGTATCGAGCCCGTCGACGCGGACGCTCCCGTAGAAGTCGCCAGGGTAGCAATGCGGGATGATCCCGTTCACCGCGTAGGTGAGCGTCGATTTGCCGCTGCCTGCGGCGCCCGTGACGCCCACGAACGTGCCGTCGGGAATGACGAGGTCGATTCCCTTCAGGATGGGATCGGCCCCCTCCCGATAGCGAAACGTAAGTTGCGAGATCTCAATCATGGAATGCCCTTCGTGCTCGGAATGTGGACGGTGCCCGGGCAAGATCGCCCGGGCACCGAATGGCGAGGTGATTTAGCGCTTCAGAACCGCACGCAGAATCGGGGTGAGGATGCCGGCGAGGATGGCGTTCATCGTTGCGGTGCCGAGCACCATGACGGCGTACACGCCGAAGACGGCGATCGGGTCGAGATGCCCCACGGCCACGCCGACGATCATGGCGAAGGTGTAGCCGGAAACGACCGTCGACAGGAAGGTGATGATCACAGGGAACACGACGTTCTGGCAGGCCTTGTTCTCGCGCGCAGCCTTCGCGAACAGCGTAACGAGGATGCCGCACACGAGCGCACCGAGGATTTCGGACGCGATGTTCACAAGCGGCGTCGCGTTCAACATGGGGATTTGGCTCACCAGGCCGACGAGCAGGCCGATAACCGCCGATTGGTAGATTTTCGGTCGGGTGAGGATGATCGCCAGGCAGTACATCGCGATCATGAAATTCGGCTTCATGCCGGCGAAGTTCAGAAAGCTCGACACCGTGAGCTTCAGCACGGCGCCCGCCGCGATGAGCACGGCGACCAGGATCAGGTCCTGAACCGAAAGGCCTTCCTTCTTCTGAGTGGTTGCAACGCTGCGCTTCTGCCCCATCGTCTGCTCTGCCATGGTTCCTCATTCCTTTCTTGGCGGATCTTCCGCCTCTCTTCGTCCGTCCCCGGACTTCGCTGTTTTGCCGGCTTGGACGCGAATGAGGTTTCGGCTTCGGCGATCAACGAGAGGTGCTCGGCGTGCGTTTGCGCACCTTCCGCAAAATAAAAAACGTCTGTCCTTTGAGATAAAGGACAGACGTTACATCTGCGGTGCCACCTTTATTGATTCCTTAGAGGAATCCTCTCACGAACATGCCAACACATGTTCTGCCCTTAACGCAGGCTCACGGTCCAGATACTCGGTTGCCTGGCAACCTTTCCCCTTTCCCTCGGCGAACCATTTACTTTCCAGCATTTCTACGGGACTCTCAGCGCCGCCCGCTCTCTGTGAGCGCTTGTGAAAGCTTGACTTTCGCCTCATCGGTTTCAACGTATTAAGTTGTGACCTGTACTTTAGCAGACGAAAGCGTCGTGTCAAGCAGGTTCGTGTATTTTTTCGACGGCCATCAGAATGCCGGGGTTGTCTGTGTCCATCACAGAGCGGGCGCGTATAATCAACGTTCGAACCGATTTTGTGCCATATCGGTTTATGACCGCATATTTTCAAGGAGCATGAAATTCATGTCCGAGCACTATAGACGAGAAGACGAGGGCGATCGCGCGCGCAGACAAGGGCAACGGGGGCAACGCCCAGCGCAGGGACAGCGTCGACCCGCAACCGAAGGACGCGCCGCGCAAAGGCCGCGCCCACGAACCCAGGGCAACCCCACCCCGAGGGAGAATCCCTTTGCGCGCACGCGTCGCGAGCCTTCCGGGCGCAGGCCTGAAAGCGCGCCGCGCACGCAGCGTGCGCCGCAGCAACGCACGTACGATCAGCGCCAACCCCAGCAGCGACGCACGGTGAACGATGCGCGATCGGCGTCGTTCAACCGAAGCCGCGCGCAGGCGAACCGCGAAAACCCCGCCAACGCCGCGGTGTAC
This sequence comes from uncultured Ellagibacter sp., assembly GCA_934654815.1. Classification (GTDB taxonomy): domain Bacteria; phylum Actinomycetota; class Coriobacteriia; order Coriobacteriales; family Eggerthellaceae; genus Ellagibacter. The sequence goes on along the minus strand of CAKUGU010000002.1, from coordinate 43,803 downwards.
CGCGACTACGCGCGCTACACCCAGCGCCGCGCAAAACGTCCCGGCCCGATTTCGATCGCCATCATGGCGGCTGTCGTCATCGCGATCGGCGTGGGAATCTACATGGTGTTGAACCCAGCGAACTTCGACGTCACGATCAACGGCGCCAAGCACACCGTTTCATCCGGCACCACCATCGGCAAGCTCATCGACGATGGGTACGCCTCGCCCAAGGCGGGCAACCTCCTCGCTGTCGACTCAAGCGTGCTGACCGAAGGCGGCGGAGACCGCTTCGAGGCGACGGTGAACGGCGAGGCCACCAACGACGGGTCGAAGAAGCTGCACAAGAACGACGTCGTCGACATCGAGGACGGCTCCGACACCACCGAGGACTACGACGCCACCACCGAGGACATCCCCTACGAGCGCGTCGAGGACAACAACTACTGGAACGGCTCACTGCACGTGTACATCGCCGGGCAGAACGGCGTTCGCACCACCAAGACCGGCAAGGTTTCCGGCAAGACGGTGAGCGAGGACACCACCCCCGCCGTGAACGAGGAGTATAAGATCTACACCGCCAACACCGGCGACGACAAAGTGATCGCGCTCACCTTCGACGATGGCCCGTGGAAGGACTCGACGTCCGAAATCCTCGACATCCTGAAGGAAAACGACGCGCATGCCACCTTCTTCACCATCGGTAAGCAGATCGCCGATCATGCCGACGTGGTGAAGCGCGCCTACGACGAGGGCAACGAGATCTGCACGCACACCTGGGACCACGCCGCAGGGTCGGGCCAGGGCGTGAACCTAACCTACATGTCCGCCGACGAGCAGGTGCAGGAAGTGCAGAAGGGTTTCGACGCCATCAAGGACGTCACCGGAGAGGAGCCGACGCACATCATGCGCGCGCCGGGCGGCAACTTCAAAGGCGACATCGTGTGGACGCTACAACCCTACATCGACGCCGAAATCGGTTGGAACATCGACACCGAGGACTGGAGACGCCCCGGCGCCGACACCATCGCGAGCCGTATCATGAAAGCGAAGCCCGGCAACGTCATCCTCATGCACGACGGCGGCGGCGACCGCTCGCAGACCGTCGAAGCGCTGCGCCAGGCGCTTCCCAAGCTCAAGGCGGAAGGCTATCGCTTCGTCACCGTAAGCGAGCTTCTGAAGTACGATCCACCCGCGGGGTCGAGCGCGGAAAACGACTAACGGCACGCGAAAGCCGGCTGCCCGAACGATGGGCGGCCGGCTTTTTTCGTTCACGGGACGCCTTCGGCACGGCGATGCCCCCCAGTAACGAAAGCCGTACGCCCATTCGCACTCCGGTTTCCCGGCAAGCGCGCTTTTAGCCCTTCACGGCGTGCGCTTTCTCGATCATCTCGCGGGCATGGGCAAGCGACGCGTCGGTGGCATCTCCCGAAAGCATGCGCGCGATTTCCGCCGTGCGCTCGTCGCCCGAAACGGGCACGAGATTCGTTTCGGGCACGTCGCCTTGGCTCTTACGCACCACGTAGTGCGCATCGGCTGCGACCGCGACCTGCGCCAAATGCGTGACGACGATGACTTGATGGGTCGTGGCCAAGTCGGCGAGCACCCCGGCGAGCGCGACCGCGGTCGCCCCGCCTACACCCGCGTCAACCTCGTCGAACAGCAGCGTGTCGACGGCGTCGGACTGCCCGAGCACCGCCTTCACCGCAAGCATCACGCGGCTCACCTCGCCGCCCGACGCGATGCGCGCAAGCGGGCGCGGCTGCATGCCGGCGCCTGGGCGGAACATGAACTCGACCCGATGGGGACCCGTTTTCGTCCAGTTCTTCCGCGGCAGGTCGGTTATCTCCACGTCAAGGCGGGCGCTTCCCATTTCCAAGCGCGACATGACCTTCGACACCGCATCTGCAAACGCCGGGGCCGCCTTGGACCGCGCTTCGGAAAGCGCTGCCGCAGCCTTCGCCAATTCTTCTTCGGCCTGGTCGCACGCGCGTTTCGCCGCACGCTCCCGCGCCTCGGCGTCGTCGACGAGCGACACGAGCTCCGCCGCCTCCGCACGCTTTTCCAGGATGTCGGACATGCGCGGCCCGAACGAGCGCAAAAGCCCCTGCAGCGCCGCCATGCGCTCCTGCGCCTCTTCGAGCGCCTCGCCGTCGAAATCGATGGAGTCGCGGTAGTCGAGCGCCTCGCGGGAAACGTCTTCGAGCACGTAGCCCGCTTCGCGCAGCGACGACGCCAAATCGCCAAGCGCCTGATCGTGCCGCGCGGCGTCTTCGAGCGCGCTCGCCGCGGTGTCGAGCGCGTCGATCGCGCCGCCGTCGCCCGAAAGCGCTTCGTAGGCGGTGTTCGCCGCCGTCACGAGCGATTCGGAATGCTCTGCCCGCTCGAGCCGTTCGGCCAAAGCGTCGTATTCGCCTTCGTCTTCGACTCCCACCGCGTCGATGCGCTGGAGCGTGAAGCGCGCCTCTTCGAGTTTCGCCGCGGACGCCTCGCCCACCGTGCGCACCCGCTCGAGTTCGGCATGGGCGCACGTCGCGGCATCGAACGCTTCCTCGTAGGCACGATGCGCTGCCGCGACGTCGTCTTTCGCCCAGGCATCGAGCATCTCGACGTGAGACGCCTGGCGCATGAGCGTTTGATGCTCATGCTGACCACACAGATCGAGCGAGGGCGAGACGATGCGCGCGATTTCCTTCGCGCTGGCCATGTGCCCGTTCACGGAAGCGCGAGAACGCCCGTCCGCGCCGATGCGGCGGCACACGATCACTTCTCCTTCGTCGCCGTCGACGTCTTCGGAATCGCACAGCTCTGGATTGAGGAAGAAACGCCCTTCGACGGAAAGCCCGTCCGACCCTTCGCGGACCACGCTTTTGTCGGCCCGCTCACCCACCAGAAGCTTGCAGGCGGAAAGGAGCGCCGTCTTGCCCGCTCCTGTTTCGCCGGTGAGCACGGTAAGGCCGCGCGAGGGGGAAAACGACGCGTCGCGAATGAGCGCAAGGTTCTGGACGTGGATCTCGTCGATCATCGAGCACCCTTTCCTTGAAATGGATGAAGGCTGGCGACGCCGATTCGAGCGGCGGTGTCAGCATTTTCTTGTTAGCAAGTATATCGTAAGAGTCTTGTTTTTCGTACAAATGTTTCTTTTTTTGACGGGAGAGCACTGACTGCGCGCAGGCGTAGTACACTTATCGCTCACGATTCGAAAGCAAGGGAGCCTGAGTATGCGAGCACTCATCCAATGCGTCACGAACGCTCATGTCGACGTCGAAGGCGAGACAATCGGGAAAATCGGCCGCGGCATGCTTATCCTGCTCGGCGTCGGGGTCGACGATACCGAGGCCCAGGTCGAAAAGCTCTGGAGCAAGATTTCCCGCCTCCGCATCTTCGAGGACGAGAACGGCAAGACCAACCTGTCGCTTTCCGACGTGGGCGGAAGCGTGCTCGTCGTTTCGCAGTTCACCCTGTACGCCAACTGCAAGAAGGGCAACCGCCCCTCCTTCACCGACGCGGCTCGACCGCCCAAGGCCAACCAACTCTACGAAGCGTTCGTCTCGCGGGCACGCCAAGACATCGACCGAGTTGAGACGGGCGAATTCGGTGCCATGATGCAGGTGTCGCTCATAAACGACGGCCCCTTCACCGTCTGGCTCGACACCGACGAGCTGTAGGCGACGCGCGACGTACGCTTCTTGCCGCGCTGCGACACGCAGGCCTTTCGCAATTCGAGTCGAGCGGTTGGAAACTTCTTGACAGTCCGGCCTTTCGCTGTTTATAGTGTGTATATCGGGTATATACATTGTGCACATCGCCTTCAGCTGGGGCAGCCCGTGGTCGTCTATGCGCCGGACGCGGCGGATGGACGGCTTCCTATCCGACAACCAATGCGAAAGCGGACCATTCGACGTGGATATCATCATCTCGAACGCCGTGAGCAAACCGATTTACGACCAGATCGCAAGCCAGGTCAAGGGGCTCATCATGTCAGGCGAGCTTGCGGCAGGCGATCAGCTTCCCTCGATTCGGGCGCTCGCCAACGACCTTCACGTGAGCGTTATCACCACGAAGCGCGCGTATGCCGACCTCGAAGCCTCGGGATTCATCGAAACACGCCAGGGTAAGGGCAGCTTCGTCGCCGGCGGCAACACCGAGCTTCTGCGCGAAGAGCAGCTGAAGCGCATCGAAGCGCTCCTCGCTCAGGCCCTTGACGAGGCGAAAAGCGCCGGAATCGAACGTGTAGACTTGCACGAGATGCTCGATGCGCTCGCCGAGTGAGGATTCGCGTTGCAGTCCGCCCACCGAAACCGAAGGCCAACCCATGAACACCCTTACACCCCCTCCGGCGCCGCACCCCTCCCCCGCCGCGCCGACCCCGATCCTGCGCATTGAGAAGCTCGAAAAGCACTTCGACTCGTTTTCCTTGCGCGACGCATCGTTCACCGTCGAGCCGGGAACCATCGTCGGGCTCGTCGGGTCGAACGGTGCAGGCAAGACGACCATCATCAAATCCATCCTCGGCATCATTTCCCCTGATAGCGGCAGCATCGCTCTTTTCGGGGAAGAGGTCGTCGGAGCTTTCAGCAAACGCCTCGCGAAGCTGAAACAAGACATCGGTGTCGTCTTCGACTCATGCTCGTTCCCTGACGAGTACCGCGTCGAAAGCACGGCGAGAGCAATGCGAAGCGTCTACGAGAAATGGGACGACGAAGCGTTCCGACACCTTGCGCAGGCGTTTCGCCTTTCCCCGAAGAGCAAGGTCAAGGACCTGTCGCGCGGTATGGGCATGAAGCTCTCGCTTGCTTGCGCACTCGCCCATAAGCCGCGGCTCCTTATTCTCGACGAGGCGACAGCCGGGCTCGATCCCATTGCCCGAGACGAAGTACTCGACATGCTTCGCGGTTTCATCGCCGAGGACGAATCGCGCGCCGTGCTCATGTCGACCCATATCACAAGCGATCTCGACAAAGCGGCCGACCGCATCGTGTGCATCGACGACGGCGCTGTGGCATTCGACGTCGGGAAGGACGCGATCGACCAGGCAGGCATCGCGTTATGCCGCAAGAGCGATACCGACGCCATAGGAGAGAGCATGGATTACAGCGAAGGGGAACTTCGCTTCGAGCGCGACGCCTGCGCCGTGCGGGTACTGGTTCCCGACCGCTTCGCGTTCGCGGAGCGCTTCCCCTCCATCCCGGTAGAAGCCGTAGACGTCGAAACCTATATGCGCCTTATGCTGAAAGGAGCCCTTCGATGAAACCCATGATCGCCCTTGATTTCATCGTGGCACGAACGTATCTCGCTCAGGAAGCCGTCGTGAGCATTCCAATCGGCATCGTCGTGTCCTTTTTCATCGGGAACGTCTACACCATGCCTGCCGCATTCGCCGCACTCGTTCCGTTCGTCATCGGGTTTTCCCTTTTCGCGCTTGACGAGAAGAACGACTGGGAGCAGTTTCGCCTCGCGCTTCCCCTGTCGCGGGAAAACGTGATCACGGGTCGGTACGCAACATGCGCGCTGCTCGCCGTTGCGGGCATCCTGTTCGGGGCGGTTATCTGCCTCCTTACGATAGCGATCGCATCAATCGCTCCCAGCCTTCCCAACGCCAGCCAGATAGCGCAGAGCACCGAGGCAATGCCGGCTATCGCCGCTCCCTGCGCGGGCGCGATTGCAAGCCTTATCATGCTCGCAATCGCGATTCCCGCCATCGCGAAATGCGGCATGACGAAGGCGGTGCGCTTCATCCCGCTTATCGCCGTGCTTCTCGTGTGCCTCGCCATCGGCGTTTTCGGCGGCAGCGAGGCGATGGCCGTCGTCGAGGCGACCATCGACGAAGCCTCTTCAACAACTGCGGGCTTTACGCTTCTGCTCTTCGCAGCAGCGGTCGTCGCCGTGGCGATTTACGCTGCGAGCTGCGCCTTGTCCTGCAAGCTCTACCGGCACCGCGAACTGTGAGCGCCTGAGCTTCGCGACGCGGGCAGCCGATTCGCAAAGCGGCAGGCGCGCACGGCATGTGCAACCCGCAGGGCACTCACGCCGCAAGCCGAGTCCCTGCCGAAGACGGCGCGCTCGCGGCCAACACGTCGACGAAGCGCCCCCTGCAAGGCCTAACTTCTGCGGCTCGACCCGTAGGCAGAGTTCTTCCTGTTGCCGAACGCGCTGCCCTTGCGCGCCGTCTTCTTCAGCTCCTTCAGCACGTCATCTTCGCTTGATCCTTCCACCTGGGCTTTCAGCTTCACTACCTGATCGCGCAGGCTTGCTGCCCTCTCGAAGTCCATCTCGCGCGATGCGGCCGCCATATCGTCCTCCATGCTGGAGATGACGCGCAGCACCTCCTCGCGCGAGAGCGCGGCGAGCTCCTTGTTCACCTGCTCGGAGGAGGCGCCCTGTATCTCGGCGACCGACCCCATTATGTCGTTGATCTTCTTGCGGATGGTCTGCGGCGTGATGCCGTGTTCCTTGTTGTAGGCCATCTGGATGCTGCGACGACGCCGCGTTTCAGTGATGGCCTTGTCCATGGAGTCGGTTGTTTTATCAGCATACATGATGACCTGGCCCGACGCATTTCGGGCCGCACGGCCGATGGTCTGGATGAGCGAACGGTAGTTGCGCAGGAAACCTTCCTTGTCGGCATCCAGGATGGCGACAAGCGACACCTCGGGCAAGTCGAGGCCCTCGCGCAGAAGGTTGATGCCGACGAGCGTGTCGAACTCGCCGCGACGCAAATCGCTTAGGATCTCGACGCGTTCGAGCGTGGCGATGTCGGAATGCATGTAGCGCGCCTTCACGCCGCGGTCAAGCAGGTGATCGGTCAGGTCTTCCGCCATCTTCTTCGTGAGCGTCGTGATGAGCGTGCGCTCGTCGCGCGCGGCACGTTCTTTCGCCTCGTCGATGATGTCGTCGATCTGGCTGGCGCTCGAACGCACGATGATTTCAGGGTCGAGCAGGCCGGTCGGTCGAATGATCTGCTCGACCACCTGCTGGCTTACCTTTTCCTCGTAGTCACCCGGCGTCGCCGACACGTAGATGAACTGCGGCACCCGCTCCTCGAACTCGTCGAAGCGCAGCGGGCGGTTGTCGAGGCAGCTCGGAAGGCGAAACCCGTGCTCGGCCAGCGTGATCTTGCGCGAGCGGTCGCCTTCGTGCATGCCGCGAATCTGCGGCACGGTGACATGGCTCTCGTCGATGATGCAGAGGAAGTCCTTCGGGAAATAATCGATGAGCGTATACGGCGGTTCGCCCGGTTCGCGCCCGTCGAGATGCCGCGAGTAGTTCTCGATGCCGCTGCAGAAGCCCATGGTTTCCAGCATCTCAAGGTCGTAATTGGTGCGCATTTCCAGGCGTTGCGCCTCGAGGAGCTTGCCTTCCTCCTTGAACTGCTGCAAGCGCTCGCGCAGCTCTTCCTGGATGGTCTTGATCGCTCGGTCCATCTTCGGGCGCGCGGTGACGTAATGCGACGCCGGCCAGATGGGCAGCGCCTCGTACTCGTTGAGGATCTCGCCGGTGACGTGGTCGGTTTCCGCGATGGTTTCCACCTCGTCGCCCCAGAATTCCACGTGGATGGGGTTGTCGGCATAGGGCGGGAACACGTCGAGCGAGTCGCCGCGAACGCGGAAGGTGCCGCGTTTCAGCTCGTAATCGTTGCGATCATACTGGATGTCAATGAGTTCATGAATGACGTCGTCGCGCTCGGCGGGCTTTTCTTTGTCCAGGAAGACGGCCATGCCGGCGTAGTCCATCGGGCTGCCGATGCCGTAGATGCAGCTGACCGACGCAACGACGATGCAATCGCGCCGCGACAGAAGCGCCGAGGTTGCTGCATGGCGCAGCTTCTCCACTTCCTCGTTGATGGACGCGTCCTTCTCGATGAACGTGTCGGAAGAAGGCACATAGGCTTCCGGCTGGTAGTAATCGTAGTAGCTGACGAAGTACACGACCGAGTTGTCCGGGAAGAATTCCTTCAGCTCGCTCGCCAGCTGGGCGGCAAGCGTTTTGTTGGGAGCAAGCACGAGCGTCGGCTTCTGCACCGCCTCGATAGTCTTCGCCATGGTGAAGGTTTTGCCCGAACCCGTGACACCCAAAAGCGTTTGGTAGCGCATGCCCTCCTCGACGCCGCGCGCCAATTCCTCGATCGCTTTCGGCTGGTCGCCTGCAGGCTCGTAAGGCGAAACCACCCTGAACGGCGTGTTCGCAAGACGCACTTCGGGCAGCTTGCCCGCGATTTCCATGCCTTCGATGTTGCTAAGATGCGTAGACACCTACGACCTGTCCTTTCCCCCAGGTAATGCCGAACAGAGGCTCCTGCGCCCGGCTTCGCCGCGACCCGGAAATAAAACTGGCCTTCCCATTGAGAAGGCCAGCATAGCACAGAATGAAAATAGGAACAAGTGTTCGTTAATGAATCGACTTCTCGTATTCCTGCCACCAGGCGACGATCTGGTTCTGCAGCTCGTCGGGCGTGCCGTTGTTGTTGAAGACCACGTCGGCAGCCTCGATGCGATCGGCATCGCTGATCTGGCGGGCGATACGGTTACGCACGTCTTCCTCGGAGAACCCGGACGCCACGGCACGTTCGATGCGCATGTCGAGCGGAGCGATGATGGCGATAACGACATCCGCGCAATATGCGAGCGACCCCTGGCGGTTCTTGAACACGGACTGTTCGACTACCACGGCCTTGTGCCCCATGCGCTCGAGCTCGTCAACGCGGTCGGAGAACAGCTCTTCGATACGCGGCAGCGTGATGCGGTTGAGCTTGCGCGTATCGGCGGGAGAAGCGAACGCCTTCGCCGCGAGCTTCCTGCGGTCGACGGCGCCCTCGTCGTCGAATATATCGGAACCGAACGTTTCTTCCAGCTCTTCTCGAACCGTGTCCCAAGAGAGCACCTGATGCCCGACAAGATCCAGATCGATATAGGGAAGCCCCTGGTCGACCAGCGCCTTGCGTGCCGTCGACTTGCCGGCCCCCATGCCGCCGATGATAAACAGCTTCTTCATGTCTAGCCTCCTCGGACGATTGCTACTCATCAACTACCATAATACACATATATGAATCGGTGAGCGGTTAAATATTAGAACTCAGCGTCTTTTTAATGCCGCTGAAGCGGTGTCTTGCACGCAGCCGAACGCCAAGTTCATAAGCCGCATCACGCTTCGCGCCTGTAACCCGCTACGACTCGAGCCTTTCAGCCAGATAAGCGAGCAGCGCCTCGGCAATGCCGAGAACACTCGCAATGTAGCCCCCGGACACCATTTCGCTCGCAGATTCGCGCAACGTGCCGATCCACCCGAGCGGATGGTCGCGCACAAACGCGAGAATCGCCGAGTCGCCGCAAAGGTCGTCATGCGCCTTTCCCTCCGCGCTTTCCGCACGGCGGCGGCACAGCTCCGACAGGAAGAGCAGCTCAAGGCCGATGTGATCCTCGTATTGGTTGTTCTCGTTATTCACTTCGAGCCCAGCCGCGCGCAAGAGGTCGCGCATCTCGAAGGTCGCCGCCCCGAACCCCACCGGGTTCTCGCTTTCGGAGCGATAAAACGATTCCCACGGGGCCGCAGCGGGACTCGGCGGGCCGATGAACAGCCGCGTGAACTCGGTCGACGCCAGCTCCACCGGGTCGCGGCCCTCTCGTTCGCCGCGGTCGGACAACGCACGGGCGCATGCTGCCGCATCCTCGCACGCCAGCGCGACGCGCTCATCGCCGAAGTCGGGAAACGCCTCCCAAAACGCTGGGTCGATGCCCGCGTCGGACGTTTGAATCATCGGCGAGAGCAGCGAGTTCCCCAAGAAGGCATACGCCTGGGAAAGCGCGCCCCACTCAATCGGTTCGGCCATCGCGCGGCTCCTTCCCTCACGAAGTGAATCGGTTGCAATCGATGATTCCAGTGTAGCCGTCGCGCATAAAAAAGAACCCGCCAAACGGCGGGTTCTCATGGGAAAGCTATGAAAGCGCTCGGGCTATTCGGCAGCCTTTTCCTCGGACTGCTTGTCAGCCTTCTTCTCGCGCTTCTTGGCCGGCTTTTCCTCGGCCTGGATAGACTCGTCCACTTCGATCTCGTAGCCGAGTTCCTCAGCGGCGGCCTTCATGGACAGGGAGATACGACGACGCTCGGGGCTGATCTCCATGACCTTCACCTTGACCTCCTGGCCAGGCTTGACGACCTGAGCCGGGGTGTCGATGTGGCGCATAGCCATCTCGGAGATGTGCACGAGGCCCTCGATGCCGTTGCCGAGCTCGATGAACGCGCCGAACGGGACGATCTTGGTGACCTTGCCGTCGACGATGGAGCCGACCGGGTACTCCTCGACGAGCTTGACCCACGGATCTTCCGTGGTCTGCTTGAGGCCGAGGGAGATGCGCTCGCGCTGCAGATCGACGTCGAGAACCTCGACCTCGACCTCGTCGCCAACCTTGACGACCTCGGACGGATGGTTGACATGGTTCCAAGAGAGCTCGGAGATGTGAACCAGACCGTCGATGCCACCGAGATCGACGAATGCGCCGAAGTCGACGATGGAGGAAACGGTGCCCTTGAGGCGCATGCCCTTGGAGAGCTTGGAGAGGATTTCGGCACGCTCGTTCTTGCGGCCTTCCTCAAGCAGCACGCGGCGGGAAAGCACGACGTTGTTGCGGTTGCGGTCCATTTCGATGACGCGGGCTTCGATTTCGGTGCCCAGGTACATGTCGAGGTCCTTCACGCGGCGAAGGTCCACGAGGGAAGCAGGCAGGAAGCCGCGCAGGCCGATGTCGAGGATGAGGCCGCCCTTGACGACTTCGATGACCTCGCCGGTGACCGTTTCGCCGGCCTTGAACTTCTCCTCAACGCTGATCCAGGCGCGCTCGTACTCGGCACGCTTCTTGGAGAGGATCAGACGGCCGTCCTTGTCTTCCTTCTGGAGAACGAGAGCTTCGATCTTGTCGCCGAGGCTGACGATGTCGGACGGGTCGGCATCCTTGCGGATGGACAGCTCGCGAACGGGAATGACGCCCTCGCTCTTGAATCCGATGTCGACGAGCACCTCGTCGTGCTCGATCTTCACCACCGTGCCGTCAACGAGATCGCCCTCGTCGAAGTCGGTCAGCGTGCCATCGATCATCTTGTTCATTTCCTCGTCGGAAACGTCGGTGAAATCGATGACAGAAGTGTTCTTGATTTCGGTCAAAACGGACCCCTTTCGAACCTTCAAATTCCGGGGACCCTTCGCCATGATTGATTGCTACGTGTAACCATGTTCGTACGTAGGTAGAACCGAACCGCCTTGCAGCAACCCGGTGCGCAACAAAACATGTCTCGGGGGCCAACATTACTTACTGCCTACAGGTTTTCCCATAAGCTTGGTTAGTATACCATGCAGTGCTCTTCGTGGAACCCATCGTTTTGCGCGCAAGGCAAACGCACAAAAGAACCCGACAAGCGCGAAAGAGGGGCCGCTTCGGCGAATCGCACGTCAGGGATGTCCTTGGTGCATCCGGGCATATCGCGGTGCCCTTCGATGCCTGACCGATTGACACGACTTTCCAAGCTGAGCAAGTCATGAGCGCTGCTTTCGGAAGCTGGCCCTCCCCACGACAGGCAACGACCGTTTTGCAAGCCAGAAGAGAGCCGAGCGCTCAAAAGAACGTCCGAAATGGCAGCGTAGGACGGGTTTGCAAATCGGAAGGCTGCCGTTCGCGGAAAACGCGCCCCTTCATGGCGGCCTGCGACGGGTTTGCGAGTGATCCTCGCGCCGCGCGCTTGCAAACCCGTCGCAGGCCGCCATGTCCTTTTTGCAAACCCGCCCCGCGCCGCCACGGAAGTTCGCAAAACCGTCACAGACCGTCATTTCGCTCGGAAAAAATGATATTAGGGACCTTCTCGTTTTACAAAGCCGTCGCTGCCTGCCATTTCGGGGTCGGAAAATGCGGTGTTCCTTGCAAAACCGTCATTGGGCGCCGCCTGTGGAGCCCGCGAGATTTCCGAAGTTTTGCGAATAGTACTCGCGAAAGCAAACACCCAATTCTTCACAATCGCATCCTGTAGGATAATTAAAACCTGGAAGCAACGAAGCGAGCACGTACGAGACCCGAGGAAGTGCACGAAGCCATATGATTATCTACAGCGGAAGCAAATCCGACTTCATGAACGAAGTCGAGGAAGATACGATTGCATACAGCATTCGCGACAGCATACTCGAAAAGATGCATCGCAGCACTGGGAGCGCCGAATTCCGATCGTGGGTAAACTCGCTCGAATATATGTATAAAGTGCTCAACGATGACGGGATACCGCAAGACTCGGGAATCGCAATCGAATACAACCTGCCCAACACTGCAAAACGCGTTGACTTCCTTGTTTCGGGCTACGATGACGAGCACTTTGCCAATGTAGTCATCATCGAGCTGAAACAATGGGAGAAACTCAACAAAATCGAGGGTCTCGACGGTATCGTCGAGACTTACACAGGAGGCGCTAACCGCCGAGTGGTGCACCCCTCCTATCAAGCCTGGAGCTATGCGGAGATGATACGCGACTACAACGAGTATGCCCAAAACGCATGCATACGCCTCTGGCCATGCGCTTACCTTCATAACTACTTGCGGGCGAAAGACGATCCGCTTGACGACCCCATCTACAAAGAATATCTCGACGACGCACCAGCGTTCGCGAAGGGCGACGTCAAGAAATTGCGCGACTATATTAAACGCGTCGTCAAAGTCGGCGACGGCAATGAGATCCTCTACGAAATCGACAACGGCCGAATCAAACCATCCAAAAGCTTGCAGGATGCCATCGTCGGAATGTTGGAGAGCAATCCCGAGTTCAACCTGATTGATGACCAGAAGGTGATTTTCGAACGGGTTATGGAATTGTCTCGCAGATGCGAGAAGGACGGCAGAAAGCGCACGCTCATCGCAACGGGCGGACCCGGCACCGGGAAGACCGTCATAGCGATAAATCTCTTGGCACGCCTCACGCAAGAGGGCGTCTTCGCGCAGTACTGCTCGAAGAACAGCGCTCCACGCGTGGTTTACGCAAGAAAACTCAAAGGCCATAGAACCAAAAGCAGCATCGACAACATGTTTAAAGGCTCTGGATCTTATGTCGATGCACCCGGCAATGCCATCGGCGTCGTCCTTGCCGATGAAGCGCACCGCCTCAATGAGAAATCAGGACTCTACGGCAACCAAGGTACCAATCAGATCAGCGAAATCATTCACGCTGCCAGGCTCAGCGTGTTCTTCATCGACGAAAGTCAGCGTGTGACGATCAAAGATATCGGTAGCGTAGCGGAAATAGAGCATTGGGCGGCCTTCAATGGTGCCGAAGTGTACCACGAGGAATTAACCTCGCAGTTTCGCTGTAACGGATCGGATGGCTACCTGGCCTGGCTCGATGACGTTTTGGACATCCGGAAAACAGCGAATTACGACATCGGGAGCATCGACTACGAGTTCGTCGTGTTCGACACCCCTCAGGAGATGCGGCAAAAAGTCATTGAACGAAACGAGGGGACGAACAAATCTCGCATACTGGCGGGCTATTGTTGGAACTGGCCGAAGGCGGGACGTTCCGACACGAACACTCACGAGATAATAATCGGCGACTTCGAGATGAGCTGGAACTTGGAGGGCAGCGAAGCATTCGCGATCAGTCCGACTTCGATAAACGAAGCTGGATGCATCCACACAACCCAAGGCCTCGAATTCGAATACGTCGGCGTGATAATCGGCGACGATTTACGCTATGAGGATGGTCGCTTGGTCACCGATTACACGAAAAGAGCCAAAACCGATCAGTCAATCAGAGGGTTGAAGAAGATGGGAGAGGAGGATCCCACGCGCGCGAACAAACTCGCCGATGAAATAATCAAGAACACCTATCGCACCTTGATGACGCGAGGCATGAAGGGGTGCTATGTCTACGCAACCGATGCCAGCCTACGAGATTATCTGAGAAAGCGCGCGGCAAGACCCTATCGATACGAAGTAATGTCGCTTCGAGACAACTGAAACCCATATAATAGGCGATCGATCTGCGCTTTCTTAGTCGATGTTCGGCACATGCTGGCGACATTCGACGAATTCACGCATCGCATATCCTTGCTCGATGGCACTCCTGCGCGACTATTTTCGCCCCGAGGTTTTCGTTATCGCGCTTTCACTTCCCTGGCAGTTGTTTTCCCTTAAGCGCAATCGGGGCATACGCCGTGGAAGATGAGGTCGTAGCCTGTTACGTTGAAGCCATGGCTGTCTTTTATCCGGGAAAGCAGGTCGGCGTCGAGCATCTCCACATCGTACACCGCGCCGCACCTGTCGCAGATCGCGTGGAAGTGGCAATCGCAGCGGAAATCGTAGCGGTCGGCACCGCCCGTTACGGGAATATGCAGGACCTCACCCTTCTCGGCCAGCACGCCAAGGTTGCGATAGACCGTGGCGCGCGAGATGCTCGGGTGCTTCTTGCGCACTGCCTCGTACACGTCGGCCGACGTGGGATGGTTATGAAGAGAGCGCACCGCTTCCAAAACGAGCGATCGCTGAACGGTGTTGCGCGCGCGGGGAGCGCCGCCCTCCGCGTCGTTCGATGAAGTCGTCATTCGCAAGCCTTTCGGATGTTAGCCTCATATCTTTATTAGGATTATATACTATTAGAAAGCGCTTATCTTCCTAACAACCAAAAAACGGGGCGGCGTTCCCAAAAGGAACACCGCCCCACGAGCGTGACGATTCGCACAGTCGCTTTGCTTCGCCTTCGCTTACACCGCCGCTTCCCCGCGCTCGTCGGTGCGGATGCGGATGACCTCGTCGATCGGCGAGACGAAGATCTTGCCGTCGCCGACGTTTCCGGTACGGGCCGTCTCGGTGATGACCTTCACCAGGCCGTCCACCTCGTCGTCGGCCACCACAAGCTCGAACCTCACCTTCGGCACCATGTTCAGCAGAACCTCGGTGCCGCGGTAGTATTCCTTCCAGCCGTGCTGGCTGCCGCACCCATTCACCTGGGAAATGGTCATGCCGCCGACCTTTTCCGCGAAGAGCGCCTCCTTAAGCGGCTCGAGCTTCTCGGGGCGAACGATCGCTACGATTCTCTTCATACTGTTCAACTCCTTTCGAAAACGAGCCAGTTAGTCGAGGCCGATGTAGGCAGGGTACGCGGATTCGCCGTGTTCCGCAACGTCGAGGCCCTGCGCTTCGGCTTCCTCGCTGACGCGGAGGCTGCCCTTGAAGCAGGCCTTCACGATGAAGCCGATGATCACATCGAACACGCCGACGAACACGATCGTGATGAGGATGCCCAAGATCTGGCTCACGAGGAGCGACGGGTCGCCGGTGTAGATGAGACCGCCGAAGTCGGTCCAGGAAAGCTCGGGCACGCAGAAGATGCCGGTCAGGATGCCCCCGACAATGCCGCCGACGCAGTGGCAACCGAATGCGTCAAGCGCATCGTCGTAACCGATCTTCGCCTTGCAGAAGGAGATGGCGAAGTAGCAGATGGGGGAAACGATGAGACCCATGATGAGGGCGGCCCAGGGCTCCACGAAGCCGGCAGCAGGGGTGATGACGACGAGGCCTGCGACAAGACCGGTCGCGGCACCGACGAGGGTGGGCTTGCCCGTCTTCACGCGCTCGACGATCATCCAGGACACGAGAGCGGAGCCGGATGCGACCACCGTGTTCACGAGAGCCAGCGCCGCAACGCCATCAGCCGCGAACTCGGAACCCGCATTGAAACCGAACCAGCCGAACCACAGAAGCGATGCGCCCAAAGCTACGAACGGGACGTTGTGCGGGCGGTAGCTCATCATGCCGAAGCCCTTGCGCTTGCCGAGCAGCAGGCAGAGGATGAGGCCGGTCAGACCGGAGGAGATGTGGACGACGTCGCCGCCTGCGAAGTCGAGCGCGCCGATGGTGTCGCCGATGAGCGAGCCGTCGCCGCCCCACACCATGTGGGCGAGGGCCGGGTACACGACGATGGTCCAAATAGCGACGAATACGCAGATCGCACCGTACTTCATGCGGCCCGCGAGCGAACCGGTGATGATCGCGGTCGTGATCATGCAGAACGCAAGCTGGAAGACGACATCGGCCATCGCGGGATAGCTGTCGTGACTCAGTGCTTCGGGCGCTTCACCAGTGATGTTGGCGACCAGGCCGCTCAGGCCGATCTGGTCGAAACCTCCGAAGAACGGAATCGAGCCGTCTCCGCCGTAGGCGAAAGACCAACCGAAAATCGTCCAAGTGATCGCAACGATGCCGAGAACGCCGAACACCATGACCATGGTGTTGAGCACGTTCTTGCGACGAGAGAGCCCTCCGTAGAAGAACGCAAGGCCAGGAGTCATAAGCAGGACCAGCATCGCGCAGACGAGCATGAATCCTGTATTACCCGAGTCAAACATTGCTTTACCTCCTCTGTTTCGAATACGCGCTGTATGACAGAGAAGATAATCGCACCCAACCCCCGCGAAAACGCTTGCGCCGCCCACTGTTAACGTTCATTAAAACGAGCCGAAACAAACGGGAAGCGCATGCGTAACAAAAAAGAAATAACCCCAGGTGAAAGCACCTGAGGCTATTGTTTCAACAAGGTTACGAAGAACCGTTCGCCGATTGGGGCGAAACGGTTTTGCGGGCGCGAAGGCCCCTCCTACCCCAGCTTCTCCTCGATCGCCGCGGCGATTCCCTTCGCATCGAGGCCGAGCTCTTCCATGAGGAAGTCGGGGGCGCCCTGCATGATGTACTTGTCGGGGATGCCCAGCGTGAGCGCGGACACCTTCGCGTCCTGACGTGCGAGCTCGGCGAGCACCTCCTCGCCCACACCGCCGCGCACGACGCCATCTTCCACCGTGACGACGAGGCGCGTCTTCGCCGCGTCGCGGATCGCGTCCACGTCGAGCGGCTTCACCCAACGCATGTCGACGACGCGCACGGAAACGCCCTTCGCGGCGAGCGACTCGGCCGCCGAAACCGCGGGCGCGACCATGTTGCCGAACGCCAGGATGGCGACGTCCGAACCTTCACGCACCGTGCGCGAAACGCCCGGTTCGAACGTTTCAGGTTCTTCGGGCATGGGAACGCCCGTCGCGGCGCCGCGCGGGTAGCGCACGGCGAACGGGCCGCCGAGCGCAAGCGCGGTGTGGAGCGCGCTCGAGAGCTCCGCCTCGTCGGACGGCGCGATGACCCGCATGTTCGGCACCATACGCGTGTAGACGAGATCGAACATGCCATGATGCGTCGGCCCGTCGGCGCCGACGAGGCCCGCGCGGTCGATGGCGAACACGACGTCGAGATTCATGAGCGCGTTGTTCGTGATGAGCTGGTCGATCGCGCGCTGCAGGAAGGTGGAGTACACCGCGAACACCGGTTTCTTCCCGCCGATGGCGAGCCCCGCCGCCATACCCGCGGCGTTCTCCTCGCAAATGCCCACGTCGATGAAGCGGTCGGGGAATTCCTTCGCGAAATCGACGAGGCCCGTACCCGTCTCCATCGCCGCCGTGATGGCCACGATCCGCTCGTCGCGACGCGCCTCGCGCACAAGCGACGCCCCGAAGACGCTCGTGTAGCTGGGGGCCTTCGCAGGCGCCTTCACGGCCTTGCCCGTAGCGATGTCGAAGGGGCCGGTGCCGTGGAAACGCGTCGGGTCGGCCATCGCGGGGCCGTAGCCTGCGCCCTTCTTCGTGACCACGTGCATGAGCACGGGCCCGTTCGTGGCGAGGCAGGTGGAAAGCGTCTCTTTGAGCTCGTGGATGTTGTGCCCGTCGACCGGCGTGGTGCACACGATGCCGAGCTGCTCGAAGATCATCGTCCGCGGCAGCACGAACTGCTTCATCGACTCCTTCGCGTTGCGCCCGAAGTGCATGAGCGCGGTGCCGATGGCGCCCGACTGCTCCATCGCTTCCTGAACGCGATCGCGCGTCGTGCGGTACGACGACGACGTGCGCAGGTAGCCCAGATGCTTCATGAGCGCCCCGACGTTGCGGGAGATGGACATCTCGTTGTCGTTTAAGATGATGACGAGCGGAAGCTGCGCCTGGCCGATGTAGTTCAGCGCCTCGAACGCCATGCCGCCGCCCAAGGCCGCATCGCCGATGAGCGCGACGATCTTCTCGTCGCCGTGAGACAAGTCGCGTGCCTTGGCGAGCCCGACCGCGATGGAAAGCGAGTCCGATGCATGGCCCGACGCGTGCACGTCGTAGGGGCTTTCGCTTGGCTTCGGGAAGCCCGAGATGCCGTGGAACGTGCGCAGCGTCGAGAACCGATCGCGGCGACCGGTGACGAGCTTGTGCGCGTAGGATTGATGCCCTACGTCGAAGATGAACTTGTCGTGCGGGCAGTTGATAAGGCTGTGAACTGCGAGGATGATTTCAACCGCGCCCAAGGAAGAGGCGACGTGACCGCCCGTCTTCGAGGTGGTCGTGATGATTTCCTCGCGAATCTCGCGAGCGAGGATGGACAGCTCGTCGTCAGTCAGAAGCTTCAAGTCCGCCGGCGAATTCACCACGTCGAGAATGCGTTTGTTTGCCATGGCCCCATTCCCCTTCTCGCATATGCCGCGCAAACGCGGCGGTAACGCTATTCTACGTCAGTCGAGCGCGTCTCGCTCGGATCGGGCGCATCTGTCGCAACGCTCTCTTGCGCGGCGGTTTCCCCGGCCTCAGCGAGGGCAACTTCCTTTTCCGCCGCTTCCTTGGCCTCTTCCTGGGCGATAAGCTCCTCGGCGCCTTCCTCGGAAAGGTCGCAGGCCGCAAGCCCGAGCTTCACCGCTTCCTCGTAAAGGGAAAGCGCCTCGTCGAGGGATATGCCCGGAGCGTTGACCGCCTCGACGATCTCGTCGAGGCGGTTGCGGACATCGTCGAAGGTGTCTGCGCTAGCGTTCGGCATTCACCGGCTCCTCAGGTGATGCGCCCTCGGCCGCGCCGGTTTCGGCGGCCGCTTCGTCATCGTCGTCGAAGATGCCCTCGAACACGACGTCGGCACCTTGTGAAAGCGCGCCCCCGGAAGCGCCGTCCTGCACGGAATCGACAGGTTCCGAAGAATCTTCGGCTGCGCCCTCGGCAGGCTCTTCCTCGGTCGTCGGGAACGCATAGGCCGCGTACATCTCGTCCTCGCGGCGCTTCGCGGCCTCGGGGTCCTTCGCGTCTTCCTCGATCTGGCGCGCGATACGGCCCAGAACGCCGTTCACGAAGCGCGGCGACTCGTCCTCGCCGCCGAAGCCCTTGGCCAGCTCGACCGCCTCGTTGATGGCGACCGATACGGGAACCTCGTCGACATAGAGCATCTCGTAGGCCGCAAGGCGCAAGATGCAGCGGTCGACCACGGGCATGCGGTCGAGCTTCCAGTTCTCGGACGTGGACGCGAGGCGCGCGTTGAGTGCGAGTATCTTCTCGTCGACGCCGTCGATGAGGCGCACCGCGTAATCGGAAAGCGGCGTCTCGTCTTCCAGAATGCTCCCGGCATCGACCAAATCGGACGCGGGAACGCCCTGGATTTCGCTTGTGTAGAGCACCTGAAGCGCGCTTTGGCGCGCAACGGTGCGTTCATGTCGTCGTGCCATGTGTCTCCTATTCGGCGAACTGGATGCCGTCGATGAACACGTCGACCGACGCGACCTCGACGCCGACCTGGCTCGCCACCGCGTCGGCGACCGCCTGGCGCAGCTTCGAGGCGACCTCGGGCAACGCGAAGCCGTAGTACACCTCGATGCGGATCGAGATGTCGAACTTGTTGTCCTCGTTCACCGTGATCTCGATGCCCTGCGTCTGGGGCTTCTGCCCGAACACCGAGCGGATGCCGCGACCCGACGCGTTGGCGGAACCGACGCAGGCCACACCCTCGACTTCGCTCACCGCGATGGAAACGATGGTTTCGACGACGCCCGGCGCAAGCGCCATGCCGTCAACGTTCAACTCGCTCATAGCAGATCTCCCATCTGGGTCTCGATGAAATCGGTCGTCGCCTCGCCGGCGCAGAACACCTCGTTGTCGAGCACGCGGCGATGGAACGGCAGCGTGGTCGCGATGCCCTCGATGACGAACTCGTCAAGGGCGCGGCGGCCGCGCGCAAGGCATTCCTCGCGATCCTGGCCGCTCACGATGACCTTCGCGACCATGGAATCGTAGTACGGCGAGATGCGCGAACCGGCGTGCACGTAGGTTTCGACGCGCACACCCGGGCCCATGGGGGGCTCGAAGCGCGTGATGGTGCCCGGGCACGGGCGGAAGCCGTGATCGGGGTCCTCGGCGTTGATGCGGAACTCCATGGCGTGGCCGAAGGGAGAGAACGGCGCGCGGTCGGCGCAGCTCATCGGCTCGCCGGAGGCGATGCGCAGCTGCTCCTTGATGATGTCGGTGCCGGTGATCTGCTCGGAAACCGGGTGCTCGACCTGTACGCGCGTGTTCATCTCCATGAAGTAGAACTTGCCCGAGGTGTCGAGCAAGAACTCGATGGTGCCGGCGTTCTTGTAGTCGACCGCGCGGACGGCCTTGAGGGCGGCGACCCCCATGGCGCGGCGCAGCTCGTCGGTCAGCGCCGGGGAGGGAGCCTCCTCGATGAGCTTCTGGTGGCGGCGCTGCACGGAGCAGTCGCGCTCGCACAGAGCGACGTGGTTGCCGAAGTCGTCGGCAAGCACCTGCACCTCGACGTGGCGCGGACGGAGCACGAGCTTCTCCAGGTAGACGCCGTCGTTGCCGAACGCGGCGCCCGCCTCGGCGCGGGCCGCCTTGTAGTGCGACTCGAGGTCGGCCGGGTCGTGCACTTCGCGCATGCCCTTGCCGCCGCCGCCCGCCGTCGCCTTGATGAGCACGGGGTAGCCCACGTGCTCGGCGAACGCGCGCGCTTCCTCGACCGTGTCGATGCAGCCGTCGGAGCCGGGCACCGTCGGCACGCCGCACGCCTTCATGGTCTCGCGCGCAGCGGACTTGTCGCCCATGCGCTCGATGCACTCGGCGGAAGGGCCGATGAACACGAGGTCGTTGTCGACGCAGGCACGGGCGAAGTCGGCGTTCTCGGCCAGAAAGCCGTAGCCGGGGTGGATGGCCTCGGCGCCGGTGTTCTTCGCGGCCGCGATGATGTTGGACATGACGAGATAGCTTTTGGTGGCCTGGGCGGGCCCGATGCATACCGCCTCGTCAGCGTAGTGCACCGGGTAGGTGTCGGCGTCTTCGGTGGAGTACACCGCGACCGTCTTCACCCCGAGTTCTTTGCAGGCGCGCATGATGCGCAGCGCGACCTCGCCGCGGTTGGCGATGAGAATTTTCTTGAACATTATTGCTGCTCCGACGCGAGCGGGGTCTTGGAGTGCGGCTCGACGTAGAACAGCACGGTCCCGAACTCGACCGGGTCGCCGTCCTTCACGCAGACCTCGCGAACGGTGCCCATCTCCTCGGCCGTGATCTCGTTCATGAGCTTCATGGCCTCGACGATGCACAGCGTCTGGTTTGCGGCGACCTCGTCGCCCACCTTGACGAACGGCTCCTCGCCAGGCGCCGGGGCGGCGTAGAAGGTGCCGACCATGGGGGCCGTGACGGCGTACCAGTTCGCCGGATGGTCGTTCGCGGCCGGAGCGGGAGCGGCGGCCTGGGGCTGCGGGGCGACGGCTGCGACGGGAGCCGCGGCGGCCTGGGGCTGCGGGGCGGCAGCGGGAGCTGCGACCTGGCCCGGCATGCGGACGGCGATGCGCGTGCCCTCTTCTTCCACTACGATCTCGCCGACGCCGCTTTCCTCGGCGACGCGAACCAGCTCGCGAATCTGATTGATATCCACGTAATCGTCCTCCTTGGTGCCGCTCGATTCCTGCTCCAACAGGAAGTCGACTTTCTCGGATGTGCGGTGCTTGCTCAAGTAGGTGCGCGCCTCGTTGGGGAACAGCGCGTACATGAGCACGTCCTCTTCGCTTTGGGCAAGGTCGCCGATTTCCTCCGCGACCTCGTCGAAGGTGGTGGTGACAAGAGTGCCCGGAGCCACGTCGGGGGGGAGCACCTCGGAGTTGCCCACGACCTTCTTCACGATTTCCTTGTCCATACGGCCGGGCGCCTTGCCGTAATAGCCGCAGATGTAGTCCTTCATCTCCTTGGACACGACGCTCCAGCGCTTGCCCGTGATGACGTTGAACACGGCCTGCGTGCCCACGATCTGGGACAGGGGCGTCACGAGCGGCGGATAGCCGACCTCGGCGCGGACCTTCGGGATCTCCGCCATGACCTCGGCCAAGCGGTCGGTCGCGTTCTGGATTTCGAGCTGGCCCATGAGGTTGGACATCATGCCGCCCGGAACCTGGTGGGAGTACACCTTCATGTGGGTGAGCGAGGAAACGCCGCGCTTGTAGTGGCCGCGCTTGCGCACGCCTTCCCAGTACTCGGCGATCTCGAAGAGGAGGTCGAGGTCGAGCCCGGTGTCGTAGCGGCTTTCCTGCAGCGCCGCCACGAGCATTTCCACGGCGGGCTGGGAGTTGCCGAACGCGAGCGGGGCCGTCGCCGTGTCGACGATGGCGGCGCCGGCTTCGGCGGCCTTGATGTAGTTCGCGGGCGCCATGCCGCCGACGTAGTGGCAGTGCAGATGGAGCGGCAGGCCGATTTCGGCGTTGAACGCCTTCACGATGCGCTCGGTGCGGTACGGCGTGAGCATGCCCGCCATGTCCTTGATGCAGATGGAGTCAGCGCCCAAATCCTTCAGCTGTTGGCCGTACTCGAGGAAGCTGTCAAGCGTGTGAACAGGGCTTATAGTGTAGGAGATGGCGCCTTCGAAATGCGCTCCGCATTCCTTGATGGCCTCGGCGTTGTCCACCACGTTTCGAATGTCGTTCAGCGCGTCGAACACACGGAACACATGGATGCCGTTTCGGTTGGCCGCCTTGATGAAGCGGTTGCAGATTTCGCGCGAGTAATGCTTGTAGCCAACCAAATTCTGCCCGCGAGAGAGCATGGAAAGCGGCGTGTTCGGCGTGTTCGCCTTGATCGAACGCAGACGCTCCCACGGGTTTTCGTCGAGGAAGCGAAGGCACGTGTCGAACGTCGCGCCGCCCCAAGCCTCGATCGCCCAATACCCTACGCGGTCCATCTTCGGCAGAATCGGGAGCATGTCGCCGATCTGCATGCGCGTGGCCCACAAACTCTGTTGGCCGTCGCGGATGGTGGTATCCATAATTTGAAGCCGTGGCATGAACTCACACCTCCTTCGGTTGCGGTAAGTCAGAGATCGAACATCAGATTATAGAAGAAGGCCGCCGAAGCCGCCTTCTTCCATGCGAATTTCACGGACAAGAAACATACGGGGAAGGTGGGTGGCAGAGGGGCTTGCGCAACATGGCCCGAAGTCCCGGCCACCGCGGCCTTACGCCCGGCTCGGAAGCTCGGCCGTCGCTTTGGCGAGCACGTGCCCCGCGATCGCGCGGCGGAACTCGTTTAAGTAGTACCCTTCGGAAAGCCCGAGCGTGCAGTCGAGCGCGTAGACGGCGAGCGTGTAGTCGTGCGTCTTGTCGGGAGGCTGCGGGCCGCAGTAGCGGCTGAACACGGCGGGATTCTTGCTGCCGTGGGCCATCGGCGACCAGTTGGAGTTCGCGCCCTGGACGAGGGAGACGGCACCGGTGCGCGAGGCGTCCTCGGGGATGAGCGTCGTTTGCGGGTCGATGTCGCACGCGAGCCAGTGGATCCAGCAGAACCCGCCGACGGGAATGGCGTCGAAGTCGATGAACGCGAGGGCGAGCGACTTCGCGCCCTCGGGGACGCCTTCGACCTCTATGGGAAACGAGCGCACGGGAAACCCTTCGAGCCGGTCTTGCTCGGGCGCGTACTTCCCGAAACGGTCGGGCAGAAGCCCGTTTTCAAGCTTGACGTTCGCGCGCATGGCGAAACCCCTTTCGACAGACGGCAATCACACGGCGAGTGTACCACTCCGACGGGGCTGCCGGACGAGCGTCCCCGCAGCGGGCCCGGCCCCCAGGCGCAGGCGCGCCCGAGGCGCCGACCGTCGGGCCGACCCCTCCCCTACGCCGCGCCGACGAGCAGGCACGCCGCATGCACGAGGAATGCGACGACCCAGGCGACGGCGCACTGCGCGACCACGAGCTTCGCCGCGGTGCGCCCGTTGGTTTCCTTCTTCACCGTGGCGATGGCGGCCACGCACGGCGTGTACAGAAGCGTGAACACCAAGAACGTGAACGCGGTGGCGGGAGTGAACACCTCTTGGAGCGCGGCGACGCTTCCGCCGACGAGCACGGTGAGCGTCGAGACGACGCTTTCCTTGGCCATGAACCCGGTGATGAGCGCGGTCGAGGCGCGCCAGTCTCCGAAGCCGAGCGGCGCGAACACCGGCGCGATCGCGCCGCCGATGAGGGCGAGCAAGCTCTCGTCGGGGCTTTCGGCGAGCGTGAGCCCGGCGTCGAAGGTCTGGAGGAACCACACGATAAGCGTGGCGAGGAACACCACGGTGAACGCCTTCTGGATGAAGCCCTTCGCCTTTTCCCAGACCAGGCGCGCGACGCTCTTCGCGCTCGGAAGACGATAGTTCGGAAGCTCCATGACGAACGGCACGGGCTGGCCCTCGAACTTGAACTTCTTCAGCGCAAGCGCGTAGACCACGCCCACCGCCATGCCGATGAGGTAGAGCGAGATCACGACGGCCCCGCGCATCTCGGGCGGGAAGAACGCGCTGGTGATCAGGCCGTATATGGGAAGTTTCGCGCTGCAGCTCATGAACGGCACAAGCAGGATGGTCATCTTGCGGTCGCGTTCGCTCGAAAGCGTGCGCGAGGCCATGATCGCCGGCACCGAGCAGCCGAAGCCCGTGAGCATGGGCACGAAGCTGCGCCCCGACAGCCCGAGCTTGCGCAGCGGCTTGTCCATCACGAACGCGACGCGCGCCATGTAACCGCTGTCCTCCAAGATGGACAGGAACAGAAACAGCGTGATGATGGTCGGCAGAAAGCCGATGACGCTTCCCACACCGCCGCAGATGCCGTCGGTCACGAGCGAGCTCACCGTGGGGCTCACGTCGGCCGCGGCAAGCGCGTCGCCGATGAGCCCGATGACGAAGTCGATTCCCGTCTGCAGCCAGTCGGACAGCCACGCCCCGAGCCAGCTGAACGTCATGAGGAACACGAACCCCATGATGAGGATGAAGCACGGGATGGCGGTGAAACGCCCGGTCAGGATGCGGTCGGCGGCGACGCTTCGCGCGTGCTCGCGACTTTCGCGCGGACGCGTGACCGTCTGCGCGCAGAGCCGCTCGATGAACGAGAACCGCATGTTGGCGAGCGCCGCCTCGCGGTCGAGCCCGCCCTCGGTTTCGAGCGCGTCGATGAAGTCGTCGAGGGCGTGCGCCTCGCGCTCGGGGACGTTGAGCGCGCGCTCGATGAGCGGGTCGCCTTCCACCATCTTCGTCGCGGCGAAGCGCAGGGGCAGCTGCGCCTTCTTGGCGTACGGTTCGAGCAGGTGCATGAACGCGTGCACGCAGCGGTGCACCTCGCCGAGCGGGTCGCCCGCCTGCTCGCCTTTGGGGCAGAAGTCGATGTAACCGGGCACCTCGCGGTTCAGCGCCACGTGCATGACGTGGTCGATGAGCTCGTCGATGCCCTCGTTCTTCACCGCGGAGATGGGCACGACGGGGATGCCGAGCGCGGCTTCGAGCTCGTTGATGTGGATGGACCCGCCGTTGGCGGACAGCTCGTCCATCATGTTCAGAGCGAGCACCATCGGGATGTTGAGCTCCATGAGCTGCAGGGTGAGGTACAGGTTGCGCTCGATGTTCGTCGCGTCCACGATGTTGATGATCGCCGTGGGCTTCTCCTTGATGAGAAAGTCGCGCGTCACCACTTCCTCGTTGGAGTACGGCGAAAGCGAGTAGACGCCCGGAAGGTCGACCACCGTCGCCTCGGGGTGGCGGCGAAGCTGGCCCTCCTTCTTGTCGACCGTGACGCCGGGGAAGTTGCCGACGTGCTGGTTCGCGCCGGTGAGCTGGTTGAACAGCGTCGTCTTGCCGCAGTTCTGGTTGCCGGCGAGCGCAAAGGTGATAGGTTCGCCCCGGCGCAGAGGCTCGCCGAGGTTGCGCACGTAGTCGTCGCCCGTGGCGCTTATCTCGCCGATGCCCGGGTGGTGCGACGAGCCCGTGCGCAGAGGCTCGCCGCTTTTCTTGGGCTGGGGAAGCTCGTCGAGCTCGGAAACCTCGATGAAGCGCGCGTCGTCGAGGCGCAGCGTCAGCTCGTAGCCGCGCAACTCTATCTGGATGGGGTCGCCCATCGGGGCAACCTTGCGCAGTCGCACGCCGACGCCAGGCGTGAGCCCCATGTCGAGCAGATGCCGCCTGAGCTCGCCTTCCCCCAACACCGCGTCGATACGGGCGCACTGTCCCGTTTTCAACCCATCGAGCGTGAGCTTGCCCTTCGGAGAAGCCGCAAAGGCCCCCTCGCCCATCTCGTCTTTTCCTTGTTGCACGCGCGATCCCCCGCTTTCGTCTTATCAAGACGCCATCGTGACGCACGAAGGGCAAGTTGCGCAAGGGTATCTTTTTCGGCGGCGGGGGAATCGAAGCGCCGAGCGGGGAACGCGCCCGCCTCTTCACGCAACCTGCACAGGACGGGCTAGGCGCGGGGAAGCGATTCGAGGAGCGCGGCGAGCTCCTTCTGCACGCTGTGCTCGACGTTGGTGCCGATGACCTTGCGCGCGATCTCCTTGATGGCCGACCGCCCGTTCTCCATGGCGATGGGCATGCCCACCATGCGCAGGATCTCGTAGTCGTTCATGGAGTCGCCGAACGCCATGACCTCGTCGGCCGACACGTCGTGCGCCTCCATGACCTGGCGGATTCCCGTGGCCTTGTTCACGCCGCGCTGCATGACGTCGATCCACTTGCGGCCCGACGGCGCGAACACGAAGTCCTCGCCGAGCTCGCGGGTGAGCGCGTAGGACATGTCCATCACCGCCGCGTCGCTCACGTAGACAGAGGCCTTGATGATGCACGTTTCGGGCGAGGGGACGTCGTAGGCGCGCACGGGGTTCGGCAGGTTCTTGTCGATTTCGCGCTCGAAGACGCTCTCGTCGTCGAGCAGGAAACTGTTCGTGCGATCGAAGAGCGCGAGGTGGAGGTTGCCGAACATGCCGACGGTGCGGTAGAGCCTGCGCACCGCGGCGTGCGAGAACACCTCGCGGTCGACGAGCTTGCCGCCGACGACGACCTGGGCGCCGTTCGAGGCGACGAAGTCCATGAGCTCGACGACGGGGGCGAACTGCTCGGAAAGCGTGTCGAAGCGGCGGCCCGACGATGCGACGAAGTGCACGCCGCGACGGCGCAGCTCGCCGATGAGCTCGAAGGTCTCGGGCGGGACGTTGCCGTCCGCGTCGAGCAGCGTTCCGTCCATGTCGCTTGCGATGAGCTTGATCATGCCAGTCCTTCCCGCCGGCCCTGCGCCGGCTCGACCCCTGCCGGCCGTCTTTTCCGTGCCCCGAGTATAGCGGGCAAATATAAAGCGCGGGTTAACGGCGCGTCACGGTTTCGCGGCTAGTCGCTACAGCCCCGCGGCCTCGAGCGCCGCGACGATGGTTTCGAGCGCCTTCACGCGGGCGTAGCGCTTGTCGTCGCTTTCGAGCACGATCCACGGCGCGTACACGGTCGAGGTCAAGCGGAACATGTCCTCGATCGCGGCCTTGTACAGGGGGTACTTCTCGCGGTTGCGCCAATCCTCGTCGGTTATCTTCCACTGCTTGGCGGGATCGGCGGCGCGGGCGTTGAACCGGGCGAGCTGCACCTCGGGGCTCACGTCGGCCCAGAACTTCAGAAGGATGGCACCCCAGTCGACAAGATCGCGTTCGAAGGCGTTGATCTCGTCGTAGGCGCGCGACCATTCCTCGGCGGTCGCGAACCCCTCGACGCGCTCGACGAGCACGCGCCCGTACCAGCTTCGGTCGTAGAGCCCCACGTGCCCCGCCTTCGGCAGGCGCGTCCAATAGCGCCACAGGTGCGGGTGCGCAAGCTCAGGAGCCGTCGGCGCCGGCGAGGGGAAGATGGTGTAGGCGCGCGCGTCGAGCGCCTGGGCGACACGCTTGATGTTGCCGCCCTTGCCGGCGGCGTCCCATCCCTCGTACATGACGATAAGCGGTATGCGCTTTCGGTACATGCGGCTTTCCAGGCGGAACAGCTTGCGCTGCAGCTCCTTGAGGCGCGGCTTGTAGTCCTTTTCGGCGAGCGTGGGGAATTTCCCCGGCACGGTGAGCCGCGGAGTGTCGGGCGATTGGGGGAAGCGCGAGGTCGTCGGCGAAAGCGACGCCTGAATTCTCGCGACGCGCTCGTATTCCGCTGTATCGGCGTCGGGCGCGGGAACGTACCCGGCGCGCGAGGTTTCCCCTTGCGCGTGGTCGCGCTGGGCGATCGCGCGCTCGAGGGCGCGCACGAGCGTGCTCGCGATGAGGATGTTCGCCTCGCGCTTGTTCTCGCCGTCGACCACGCACCAGGGGGCGAAGTCGAAGTTCGACTTTTCCAGCATGAGATCGTATACCGAGTACGCCGGCTGGTAGTTGCCGATGCGCTCGAAGCGCTCTTCGCTGACGCGCCAGCTCATGGCAGGGTCGTTGCGCAGCCGCTCGAGGCGGCGGCGCTGGCCCTCCTCGCTCACGTGCACGAAGAACTTCACCACGCAGTAGCCGTCGGAGGAAAGCTGGCGCTCGAAGTCGCGTATGGATTCCAGGCACGCGCGCCCGCACGCCCTTGCGCGGCGCGCCCGCGCGTCAGTGGCCGAAAGGAGGTCGGCGCCGTGCTTCTTCACGTACGATTTCGGCACGTCGAGCCCGCCGAACGCCGAGATGAGCACGCGCTGCGTCGCCGCGGAATACCACCCGCGGTCGAAGAACGTGATCGCGCTGCGCTCGCCGAGCGCTCCCCAGAATTCCTCCATGAACGGGTAGTATCCGCCCAGGTCGTTGCCGTTTCGCTTCGCGAACTCGCGCACGGCGTCGACGTCGATGTCGCCTGTGACGTGCACGCTCGTGGCGCGTGCGTCGAGGTTGAACATGAGGTCGGATATGCGGCTGCCCTTGCCTGCGCCGTTCCACCCCTCGAAGAGCACGACGAGCCCTGCGCCGCGGCTACGAGCCTGCTGCTGCAGCACGACGAGTTTGTCGACGAGCTCGTCGTGCTGGCGCTTGTATTCGTCCTTCTCCAGGTCGGGACGCGTGAAATCAACGGTTTCGAGCATGATGATCGCCTCGTTTACTTCTGGTCCGCCGATGCGGTCGGGGGTACGAAAGGAGCGTCGATAGGGTCATTCTCAAGGATGGGGCACCCGCCGCGCGTAAGCTCGACGAGCGCGGCCTTGAAGGGCTCCTGCGTCCCGTCGAGCAGGCGGAACGTGAGTGCCACTTGCGCCGCGAAGTCGGATTCGACAAGCTCCGCCCCCGACGACGCGCCCAAACGGCACGCCTGCTCGTAGAGCGAGTAGGGAACCTCGACCATCACGTCGACGCAGCGCGACACGGTGACGACGCGCGCCGCGGCGATGCCCGCCTGCGTCGCCTGGGTATAGGCGCGCACAAGCCCGCCCGTCCCCAAAAGGATGCCGCCGAAATACCGCGTGACCACCACCGCGACGTCGGTGAGCCCCGCGTGTTGGACGGCCTCGAGTGTGGGCATGCCGGCGGTTTTCTGCGGCTCGCCGTCGTCGGAGTAGCGCACGCGCCCGCCTTCGCGCAGCACATAAGCGTACACGTTGTGGCGCGCCATGCGGTGCTCGGCGCGGATCTCCTCGAGAAACGAAAGCGCCTCCTCCTCGGTCTCGACGTGCGCTATCGTGGCGATGAAGCGGCTCTTCTTCTCGACGATTTCCGCTCGCGCGCGCCCTTCGATGGTGTTGTACGAGGTCACGGACGCCCCCTTTCCTTCCACCCCATCATAGCGCATGCGCAAGCTGGGACGGCGGCGGTGCGCGCCCGATGCTAAAATGTCACCAGCCAAGAGAAAGGGCCGCACATCATGGAAGAGAAGACGACGATCGACCAGATCATGGAACATAACGCGCGCTTCGTGGAGGAGCGCGCATACGAGAAGTTCAAGACCGACAAGTACCCCGATAAGAAGCTCGCCGTGGTGTCGTGTATGGACACGCGCCTGACCGAGCTGCTCATGGCGGCGCTCGGGCTTAAGAACGGCGACGCGAAGATCATCAAAGTCGCGGGCGCGGAGGTGTCGCATCCCTTCGGCAGCGTCATGCGCTCGCTGCTCATCGCCGTGTGCGAGCTCGGGGTGGAAGACATCATGATCGTGGCGCACACGAACTGCGGCGCCCAGCACATGAGCGGCGAGGGCATGGTTTCCGACATGCTGCGCCTCGGCGTAAGCGCCGATCACATCAAGATGGCGCACCACTGCGGCATCGACTTCGACCAGTGGCTCGCGGGCTTCGGCGACACCGAGCAGGCCGTGCGGAAGAGCGTCGATGTGGTCCGCAACCACCCCGTCATGCCGCCGCACGTGCGCGTCGCCGGCTTCATCATGGATTCGGAAACCGGCGAGCTCACGCGCGTGACCGACTAGCGTTTCTTCCGCTTCTTGGGGCGCTGCAAAAGCGCCGCCGTCTTCGCCATGCAGCTGCGCGGGGCGACGCGCGTCGCGAACACGACGGCCTTCGAGAACACGCCCGGCACGCAAAGCGCCTTGTTGCGGACGAGGGCCTCGACGCCCACGCTCGCCACGAACGGCGCGTCGAGCGCGCAGCGGGAAATGGGCGTATGCCCCGCGTCGGCCGCGTCCCAGAACCCCGTGCGCACCGGCCCCGGGCAGAGCGCCGTCACGTGCACCCCGCGGCGGCGCAGCTCGACGTGGATCGACTGCGAGAAGGACTGCACGAACGCCTTCGACGCGTAATACGTCGCCATGGAGGGCCCAGGCAGAAAGCCCGCGACCGAGGCCACGTTCAGGATGCCGCCGCACTTGCGCTCCGACATGCCCGGTGCGAACTCGAGGCACAATTCCACGAGCGCGAGGTTGTTGGTCAGGATGAGACTGCGCTGGCGCGCCGGGTCGCTGTCCACGAAGTTCGCGTCGTAGCCGAATCCGGCATTGTTCACGAGCACGTCGACGGTAAGCCCCAGCTCGCGCACGCGGGAAGCGACCTTCGCCGCCGCGCCTTCCTCGGAAAGATCCTGCACGATCGCGTAGGCGGTCACGTCGAGCTCGGCTTCGAGCGTCGCCGCGGCCTCGACGAGCGCCTCCTCGTTGCGGCCCACCAAAACCACGTCGAGCCCGAGCGCCGCGCATTGGCGGGCAAGCTCCCAGCCAAGGCCGCTCGCCCCGCCTGTGACGAGCGCCGTTTTCCACTTCTTGATGCCCATGATGGTGCACGACCTTTCGAATCGCATCGGCTAGCTTAGGATGAACATCGCCAAAAACGCGATCGCCGCGACCCACATGAGCGGCTTGACCTCGCGCGCCTTGCCCGTGACGAGCATGATGACGCAGTAGGAGATGAAGCCGAAGCCGATGCCGTTGGTGATGGAGTAGGTCATCGGGATGCCCATGATGGTCGCGAACGCCGGGAACGCGAACTCAATGCGCGTCCAGTCGATGTTGATGACGTCGGAAAGCATAAGATAGCCGACGACGACGAGCGCACCGCAGGTCGCCGAGCTGGAAACCATGCCGACGATGGGAGCCGCGAACGCGAACACGACGAACAGGATGCCGACCACGATGTTCGAAAGACCCGTGCGGGCGCCCGCCGCGGCACCGGACGTGGACTCGACGAAGCTCGTGACCGAGCTCGCGCCCATGAAGCCGCCGACGGCCGCTGCGGCGGAGTCGACCAGGAGGATGGGCTGGATGTCGGCGACGTCGCCCTTCTCGTCCACGAAGTCGGCCTGCTCGCCCACGGCCACAACCGTGCCCATGGTGTCGAAGAAGTCGCTCATGAGCAGGGAGAACACGAACAAGAGAAGCGCCGGCTGCAGGAACACCTGCACGATCGCCATGGTATCGGTGCCGGGGACGGTCTGGAAGGGGGCGGCGAACGCGGAGAAGTCAAGCCCGAAGTTCCACGAGGTGGGCAACTGCGTCACGCCGAGCGGGATGCCCACGATGGTCGCCACGATGATGGAGATGAGCAGGCCGCCCTTCACGTTGAGCACCTGAAGGATGACCGCGATTGCGATGGCCACGAGCGACACGATGGCCACGGGGGAGGAAAGATCGCCGAGCCCTAAGATGGTCGACTCGTTCGCGACGATGACGCCGCCGCCTTTGAGGCCGATGAACGCGATGAACAGCCCGATGCCGATGCCGATGGCGTGACGCAGGCTCACCGGGATGGCGTCCATGACCGCCTTGCGCAGACCGCACGCCACAAGGACGAGGATGACGAGGCCCTCGAGGAACACGATCGCCATGGCCACGCGCCAATCGACCGCGGCGCCGCCCAAGCACAGCGTGTACGCGACGATCGCGTTGATACCCATGCCCGAGGCCAAAGCGACCGGCCTGTTCGCGATGAGGCCCATTGCGATGGTCATGATCGCGGCGCCGAAGCACGTCGCGGTAAGCGCCGCGTCGAACGGAACGCCGGCTACCACCAGCATGTTCGGGTTGACGGCGATGATGTAAGCCATCGCCAGAAACGTCGTCAAACCGCCGATGATCTCGTTGCCGACCGAGCTCTTGCGCTCGGAAATCTTGAAAAACGAGTCCACAGCCCTCCCTTTCCCTTGCGCCCGCGCGAAAGCGGTACGGAGGGCCTTAAAAGCGCTGCAATGCGACCAGCCGGGCCCCTTTCGCGTGAAGGCAGTTTTCACGATGGTTGGGATTTTAGCATGCGCGAACGCGCGCGGACCGTACGGAAACGCGAAGAGGACCCGGCGGGGCGCGGTTTTCGCGCGCATCGGCGCCGGGCGACCGGGCGAAGGGCGCGGCGAAGCTAGGCTATTCCTTCTCGATAACCGCGAGCGTCAGCCAAGCGCGCTCGTAGGGGCGGTAGTAGCTGTGCGATTCGACGAGCGTGAAGCCGTCCCTGCGGCTTAGGTCCTCGACGTCGCGCGGCATCACGCCCGACTGCGCCTGCCCGAGCACGACGAGCGGGCCGTGATAGCCGTTCAAGATGTCCTCCCAGGAGTTCTTGCAGGTGAGCGTCGGGGCGTACGCTTCGTATGCGAGGTTCCAGTTCCCCTTCTGCCAGTCCATGTACGTCTGGGCGATGTCGGAGTAGGCCAAAGACGTGAGGCTGATGTAGCCGATGTCCGACGAGATGACGAGCGGCGGCGTGCCGTCGTTCTCCTCGGCCAGGCACTCGACGGCGTTGCGCGTCTCGTCGAGGGGAACCTGGTTGTCGGGGCTGTAGTAGTCGTGCACGAGAAGCGCCATGTTGCCGACCGACGTGGCGACGAGGATGGCGCACGCCGCCGCGACGAGCGGGCGACACCGCACGCGGGACAGGAGAAACGACGCCGCGAAGATGAGCGGGCCGATCGCCACCCCGAGATAGCGGTAGTACACGATGAGCGAATTCATGACGATCGAGGCGCCAAACGATATGAGGAATACGCCCGCATAGATCGCGAGCGCGCAAAGAAGCGGCATGACCGCGTCGCTCGCAAGCCACGTAAGCGCCCGGCTCGCGAGGCCCCGAGGGGCTGAAGCGACCGCGGTAGCCGGGACGGCTTGCGAAACCGGAGCGTCGCCTTCCGCCGTGCCTTCCGCCGATCCCAGCGCCGCGGCGCGCGAGCCGACCGCAGAGAGCGTGGCCGCGCACGCGAGACGACGCTTCGCCAGCCGAAAGACCGCCCACGCGGCCCACACGACGAGCCACACGTAGGTGAGCGCGAGCATGATATGGAAGAACCCTTGCGCGAGCCCGCCGTAGTTGCCCTTGAGCGCGAACGAGACGAAGCTCGTGAGAACGGGGTACGTCGCGAACTCGATGTAGGTCGTCGGGAACACGATGTTCGCCCAGTACGTGTTCGACACGACGCCGAGCTGGCCCGCGAGCACCGTGAGCCAGGGAACATAGAGCGCCACCTGGGCCACCGCGCCCACCGCGAACACGATAAGCGGGCGCGCCCCGCGGCGGCGGCATGCGCGCGATGCGAGGAAGATGAGCAGAAGCAGGTTCACCATGAACGCCGAAAGCGCACCGAAATAGTGAAGGTACGCGCAGGCCAGGCTCGAGACGAAGAACGTCGCCCACCACGAAACGGGCACGCCGGCAAGACGGCGCTTCCCCGCGGCGCGGGCGCGCACACGACGTGCGCACTCGGTGTCCCCTTCACGCAGGGAGCACGCGATGCGCCAGGCGGTGAGCGCGCACAGCGTCACGCCGAATGTCGCCCACGAGTACATGCGGATCTCGGTCGCCATGACGGCGATATAGGGCATGAACAGCACGAACAACGTGAAGAGCACGCCTTGTGTCCAGCCGAAGTCACGACGTACGTGCGTCAATCCGAGCGCCGCGAGCGCCACCGAGCCTGCGACCGCGAACAGACGATATACGAGGATGTTCTGCCCGAAGACGAGGTTCAGCGCATGCAGCGCCCAGTAGAAGAGCACCGGGTGCACATCCCCCGACCCGATGCGCCATATCTCGGAGAAAGGATGGTTCGCGATGGCGACGGAGTAGCTCTCGTCGAACCAGATATACCCATGGAAGGCCCCCACCAGCACAAACGCCGCTCCCAATGCGAGAACCGCCACATGAAACCAAAGCGACGAGACAACCGTCCGCACCCGCGTTGCGCACATCTGCGCCACAGCATCCTCCTTGCAGCCAAAACCTTGCTACCATTAAAAGCTAGAGGGTACTATTATTTCAACGGCAACAACTTATCTTTCACTAAGATAGCGGCTCAACCGCCGTTGCGGCGTGCGCCCATGCGGCGAGGAAGGGAGCGTTCGTGGCTCTTATCATCCATGCGGACGATTACGGCATCACCGTCGAGCAGGCGCGGGCGATTCTCGACCTTTCCGACGCATGCGGGGGCCACGGCGCGCTCTCGAGCGTGAGCATCTTCACGAACAGCCCCGCCTTCGAAGAGTCCGCTGCTCTGATCAGGCCCTACGTCGAAAGCGGCGCCATCACCGCAGGCGTTCACTTGAACGTCGTGGAGGGACATCCCCTGTCGCAGACGCGCGACGTGCCCCTTCTCGTGAACGAGCGCGGCACGTTCAGCCATTCGTTCACAGGCTACCTTCTGGCCTCGTCGATCAGGACGTTCGACCGCGACGGGATGCGCGAGCAGCTCGCACGCGAGTTCCACGCGCAGATCGAGCGCTTCCTCGAGGCGTTCCCGAGCGAGCGCGGCCACTTGCGCATCGACACCCACCAGCACACCCATATGGTGCCCCTCGTGCACGACGCGCTCACCGCAGCGTGCCGCCGCGCCGACTGCCAGGTGTCGACCGCCCGCATCCCCGTCGAAACTTTGGGACCTCACTTCTCGTCCTTCAAGCGGATCGCCGCGATTCGCCCCATCAACCTGGTGAAGAACGCGCTTTTGGGATTCCTCGCACCGCATTGCCGCGAGGATTTGGAAGAAGGGTGCACGATTCCCGAATTTTCAGGGATCGTGCTGTCGGGGTGCATGCAGAAGACCACGCCCGACCTTCTCGCCGACTTGGAAGCGCACGCCAGCGCCCACGGCCGCGACCTCGAGGTGCTGTTCCACCCCGTAAGCGTTCCGCTCGAGCAGTGCCTCGATCCCGAGAACATGCCGTTCGCCTCGGCGTGCGCCTCCCCCGGACGCGACGCCGAAGCCGCGCTCATCAGGAGCATGGGAAAGTAAGCCTTTCGGGCGAGAAGGGGCTTCAGGGTGCCGGGCCCTGGCGTCCGACGCGCGCCGTTCGGAGCCCTGCGCGCGACAGCGAACGGCCCCTCGACGCCTCCGGTTGCAGCGCTCGGCTCGGGCGGGCGCAGCGCTGCGGTTCCGTTCGCCAGGCACCGCAGCATCCAGACCCACAACGAACGACAGCGGCTATTCGCCGAGCGCCTCCGCTGCTTCCATCCACTCTTCCTCGTGGGCCTCGATCTGAGCCTCGTACTCCTTGATTTCCTTCTGCAAGTCCCCGAGCTTCACGTAGTCGGACGGGTCGACCTTCGTCATCTGGACGTGCACGTCGGCGATCTTGCCCTTGAGCGTGTCGATTTTGCGCTCCGCCGACGACATGGCCTTGCGCAGCGCGCGCTGCTCGCCGCCCGAGAGCTTCGGCTCCCCCTTCGAGCCTTCCACCTGGGCATTCGCCGACACGGGCGCCTGTACCTTGCCTGTCTTCACCACTCCCCCGTGCGCATCTTCCGCGGCCCCCACGAGCTCGAGATACTCGTCGACGCCACGCGGCAGGTGACGGATCTTGCCGCCCACGAGCGCGTATTGGTCGTCGGTCACGCGCTCCATGAGGTAGCGGTCGTGCGTGACGAGCAAGAGAGTGCCCGGCCAGCCGTCGAGCAGGTCCTCGACCTGCGCGAGCATGTCGGTGTCGAGGTCGTTGCCCGGCTCGTCGAGAATGAGAACGTTCGGCTCGTCGAGCAGGATGAGCATGAGCGCGAGGCGTCGCTTCTGCCCGCCCGACAGGTCGCACACCGGTTCGTTGAGGTCGTCCTTCGTGAAGCCCAAACGTTCGAGCAGCTGCGCAGGGGTCGCTTCCTTGCCGTCGAGCATCACGCGGCGCGTGTAGCGCCCGATCACCGTGCGTACCCGGTCGTCGTCGAGTTTCACCAGGTTGTCGAGGTGCTGCGACAGCATGGCGAACTTCACCGTCTTGCCGATCTTCACGTGTCCCGCGGTCGGGGCGAGCGCGCCCTGGATCACCTTGAGCAGCGTGGTCTTCCCCACACCGTTTTCGCCGACGATGCCGAAGCGGTCGCCCGGGCCGACCGCCCAGGTGACGTCGTCGAGCACCGTCTTCTCGCCGAAGCGCACCGTCACCCGGTTAAGGTCGACCACCTGTTTGCCCAGGCGCGCCACGGCCATGCGCTTCAGCTCGATGGGGTTTCGCAGCTCGGGAACGTCGGCGATAAGCTCGCGAGCTGCGTCGACGCGGAATTTCGGCTTGGTCGAACGCGCCTGCGCGCCACGCGAGAGCCATGCGAGCTCTCGGCGCAGCTGGTTCTGGCGCCGCTGCTCGGCGACCTGCGCCTGGCGATCGCGTTCGACGCGCTGTTGGATGTACGCCGAGAAGCCGCCTTCGAACGGCTCGACTTTGCGGTCGTGCACTTCCCACATGGAAAGACACACTTCGTCGAGGAACCAGCGGTCGTGCGTCACCACGAGCAGCGCCCCCGACCCGTGCTTCCAGCGGGCCTTCAAATGATGGGCGAGCCAGGTGATGGCGCGCATGTCCAGATGGTTGGTCGGCTCGTCGAGCATGAGCACGTCCCAGTCGCCGATGAGCAGGCGGACCAGATCGACGCGACGGCGCTGGCCGCCGGAAAGGTCACCGATACGCCCCTTCCACGGGATGTCGGACGCGAGCCCGGCGACGATGTCGCGGATACGCGCGTTGCCCGCCCATTCGTATTCTTCCATGTCGCCGACGACAGCATGCTCGACTGTGTCATCGTCGGAGAGCGCGTCGGTTTGCCCAAGCACGCCGACGCGGACGCCACGCGTGCGGATCACGCGCCCCTCATCAGGCTCGATGATACCCGCGAGAAGGGAAAGCAGCGTCGATTTCCCGTCGCCGTTCTTTCCCACGACGCCGATGCGGTCGCCTTCGTCCAGCCCGAGCGATATCTCGTCGAACACGGTCTTCGTGGGGAATTCGACCCGCGCCTTCTCACAGCCAAGCAGAAATGCCATTCGATTCATCCTTTGCTCGCGACGCCCATCTTGCGTCGCACCTCGTCAACGCGCCTTTGCGCGACTCGTTTTGCTCGTGCGTCTTATGCCGGAGAAAGAGGATACCGCAACCCCGCCCAATCCCCAAACCTGAAGCCGTCCGAGTATCCTTCCGCGCCGGAAATGCCCCGAGCCAACAAGCTTTTCAAAAAAACGGCTCGCCGCGGACAGAAAAGCGCGATTTGCGAGCCGCTTTAGCAACAAACGCCCACCTATTCGCTTCTGATGCGCCATTTCCCCAGGTCAGTTTTTCCGCATTCTCGCTTCCCGCGAATCGCGCCTCGCATTTCGCCTCTTTTTGTCCGCGGGGCTCCCAAAAAGTTGTGCGAGACGCCAGCGCCCGCCCAGCCAAGGGTCGAGAACCGAACCTTTTCAGGGGAGCCGCATCAGTAGGAGAATGCAACAGGATTAGCTTTCCGATCGCATCAGCCGAGCACGCACGCAAGAAGCTTGCGCTGGGCGGCGCGGTTCACGCGCTCCATTCGCACACGCACGCCGATTCCCCTTGCAACCTGCGATGCGACCCGGTCAAGCCCATGAACGCTGGAAAACTGCGCCCTCGTAACCGTGAGGACGGTGATTCCCAAAGAGGAGAGCGCGTTGCGCCGTTTTGCATCGTGGGCGATTTTGGACGAAGGGGTATGGAACATATCGCTATCATATTCGACGGCGAAATCAGCTTCGGGCCACAGCAAGTCGCATCGGAATTGCCGACCGAAGGCAACACGCCAATCGGCCCTCGGAACATCCACCGCGGCGTTGAGCTGGGGAGCGGGCAGTCCGTATCCGCCTTTCGCATTCGGCAGCGTCAGCACCATGGAAAGCGCCGTTTCCATCGGAGATGCCGATCCCGGGATAACGAACCGCAACGCATTCGCCGCCCTTCGCGCACCGGGAAGCCCGCTCTGTGACGAAAAGGCGCCCAGCTGTCGGTATGTCACAAGCGGCGGGTCCGAACGGAATCCTTGTTCGCTTGTCGAGGCAAGACGGTAAGACCCGGTGATTTCAAACCCTAATTTCACTAGGTCGGTAAATTCGACTTCAAGCGCAGAGCGGACAAAGGCAAACGCCGGCGAGCACGCATAGGCGCCTTCGGCCAAGCAGACGAACGCGCCTTTCGGCACGGGCGAAGCGAACACGCGGCAGCTTACGTTTCGAACGCGGCAGCGTTTTGAAGGCGATGCAACGACAAGGCGAGCGAGGCCGCTCTGTGGAAAGTCCTTCAAGATGCGCGCAAGCTCCGCCACATGCGGGGAGCTTCCCTCGAATTCCCGTACATAGCGTTTGGCCGAGCCGAATCCTACCGCCGCGGAGCCGATTCCGCGGTAGCATTCAAGCGCCGATATGCCGTCGAAAAAGATTGCCATGAGCGGCACAATACCATGGCCGCAAGCTTTTTAATCCGACAATTTTCAAGCTATGACCTGGTGTTATAACATTTAGAATCCGTGTTGGAAATCCGTTTGATGCATGAAGCGATTGAGGGAAAAGAGGCGCCCGGAAAGAGGAGCGAAGGATGCGAGGGCGAAAAGCGCAGCAACGCTGGAACCACCGACTGCTCGCAGCATAGCCAGTGCCGCGCGATTGTGCGAAGCAAGTCAAGCGAGCATCGCAATCCCGCACTCCCCGCAAGCCTTTCGACGGCGTCGCAACATCCCTTCAAGAACCCTTGCCGGCCCTTCTCGCCCAAAAGTACCTCGCCGTGGACAGAAAAGCTCGATATGCGAGCGCAAGAACGCGGCACCGCGTTCTTGCGTCCACTACCTCAAATCGCGACCTGGGGTTTTACCGGCTTCAGCAGCCAGAATCGCTCCTGGCGCATTCTCGGCCCTCGCATTTCGCGTCTTCTTGTCCATCAGAGCAGCTTTTTCTAAAAGCTCAGCCCATGATGCAAGATATAGTTGACATTACCGCGAACATGCAATATATTTCTTACACCATGAATGGTATATCGGCCAATTACCTCACGACGCGAATCTATAGAAGGAGGACGGGAGATGCCCCAAAAGAATCTCCGGATGAAGGCGGCACGAGCCGGTGCAGGACTTTCGCAGGCTGAGCTCGCCGAAGCCGTCGGCGTCACACGGCAAACGATCGGACTCATCGAGGCAGGCGGCTACAACCCCTCCCTCAACCTCTGCATCTCGATATGCAAA
Organism: uncultured Ellagibacter sp.; assembly: GCA_934654815.1. Taxonomy (GTDB): domain Bacteria; phylum Actinomycetota; class Coriobacteriia; order Coriobacteriales; family Eggerthellaceae; genus Ellagibacter. Next base: position 3,903 of record CAKUGU010000002.1, on the reverse strand, counting down.
ACGCTCGACGTCACCCTAAACGACCTCTTTTGGGAAGAAACGACCAACTAGCTGCGCAAGGAAGCTCGACAGCTCGCCGCTGAACGATCGGGAAAGGATCCTCTCATGAAGTTCGAAAACCTCGCCATCGTCAAGAAATGGCGCCTTTACGCAGGCCCGAAGGACGAACGCCTCGAAGCCGAAGCGTGCCGCATCTACCGCAGCGGTTTCATGCTGCTCGCATTCGGGATGCTCGCTTTCTTCCTGTACGACATGATGGCACAACAGATAGCCTGGGTTCATAGCGCGAACGCCGCGGACGCCCATGCGATGTTCTCGAGCCCCACGCTCGTCGCGATGTTCGTCTGGTTCTTTGCCGTCATGCTCGTTTGCGTCGCCATGCAGACGCGCAAAGGGTTCGTCGACACGAACCGCTTCGCCCAAACCGACCGCTTCCCCAAGGGGTACTTCTGCCTGATCTCGGGGATTTCGGGAATCGCCTGCGCTCTTGCGATCTTCGCCATGAGATCGATCGCGGAAGCGCAGGTAGTCCCGCTTGACGAGGTGTTTTGGCTTCCTAACCTCGCCGTCGGGGCGGTAACGGGCACGCTCGTGTTCGCCGCCACCCTCGCGCTGTTCTACGCAACGTATCGCGAGGCGAAGAGAAAGCGCGATCGTGCAGAACGCGAACTCGGCGACGAAGAATAGGCGCTCCGCCCGAACCTCCCCCGCAGAAACGTCGCGATTTGCGCAGGTTTCGAAGCGGGACGGAAGCTGACCCGCGCGGCGGCTTTGCGTGACCTGGGATTTTGCCGGGACATTCAGGCGTAAGGGACAACTTACGAGGCAAACCTGCGCAAATCACGGCTTTTCCGCCCCCGAAACGCTTTCGAGCGGCTCGGCGGGCGGGCGTCGCAGCGCACAGCCCAGAACGTTTAGCGGACCTTCGCCGCCGCCACCGCGAGCACGCAGATCGCGAGCACGGCCGAAATCCCAAAAGCCACCTGATATGCGAAAACGGCGTCGATCGCACCGGTTTGCGCCACCGCGGAGAGCGAGGTGATGGCAAGCACCATGAGCGCCGTGCCAAGCGACGCGCACGCCTGGCGGACCGCCGCGAAGAACGCGCTCGCGTCCATCATGATCTCGCGAGGAAGCCCTCCCATGCCCCAGGAATTCAAGGGCCCGATGAGCGCGCTCACCCCCATGCCGCGAATCGTCTGCATCAGCGTGAGCGCCCACAACGGCGTGTCCGCATCCACAAACGCCATCGACATGGCGCCGACGCTCAAGAGCACCGCCGCGACGAGAACGACCGGGCGCACGCCAACCTTGTCGGACAAGATGCCCGCCAGCGGGTTCACGATCACCGCGAGGATGGTCGCCGGGACGAACACGATGCCGGCCTCGACCGCGCTCGCACCGAGAAGTCCCTGCACGTAAAGCGGGACGATCAGTGTGATGCCCATGAACGACGCGAACAGGCAGTTCTGCGCCACGAAACTCGCGCGGAAATGCGCCGACCGGAAGATGCGCATGCTGATAAGCGGATGCTCGATGCGCTTCTGGCGCACGACGAACAGGACGAGGCAAACCACGCCCACGATCGCTGGCAACCACACGAGCGGGCTTGCGACGCTCATGTTCGCGGCGTTCGAGAACGCGAGCAGAAGGCCGCCGAACCCGAGCGTGGAATACAGGAAGGACACGATTTCGAACCGCGCGTCGCGCATCGGCTCCTCTTCGCTTTCCACCAGGCAGAACGTCGCGAAGATGAGGATGCAGACGACGGCGATGAAGATCACGAAGAAGCTGCGCCAACCCCACGTATCGACGAGCGCGCCGCCGATAAGCGGGCCGATGTTCGGCGCGAACCCCATGGCGATGCCGGCAATGCCCATGGCCGTGCCGTTCTGGCCCCGCGGGAAGCGCATCATCGCGATCGATTGCAGCACGGGAAGCGTGATACCGGCGCCCACCGCCTGCAGTACGCGCCCGAGCACGAGCACCTCGAACGTCGGCGCGAAGACGTCGACGACGCCGCCCGCAAGGAGCAGCGCGAGCGCCAGGAAGACCACATTGCGAATCGAGAAACGCTGCGATAGGAACGTCACAGCGGGAACGGTGATGCCGAGCGCGAGCATGTAGATGGTCGTGAGCCACTGTCCGATGCTCGCGTCGACGCCGAAATCGGAACGCACGCCCTCGAGCATGGAATTCATCACCGTCTGCGTGAGCGACCCGAGCGCGCAGGCGAAAACGACGATCGCGAACAGCGCGTAAGTGCGCCCTCTCTTCGAAAGAGCCATGGAAGCCCCCTTCTTTTCGTGCTCCGGGGCGCTTCGCACCTTTTCCGTCATGCCGAGCAGGAGCGTTCGCGTCGGAGCCCCGCCCGACGCCGCGTTGTCCCTATTGTACCCCCTAGGATCGACAACCGCAGGGCATGAAAAAGCCCCGGGCTCATCGCCCGGGGCGAAAGAGTGCGCGGGCAGGGCGCGATTTGGGGGCCGAAACCCCGCGCTCGCCTCGCCCGCGAGCGGCGGGCAGCCGACACGCCCGCCGCCGCAGCACCCTAGTTGAATTTCTGCTGCGTCTTCTCCAGCCCGTTCTGCATGAGGAACAGCGCCGCCTCGCACGCGAGGTCGGTGGCCTGCGCGAAGTCATCGGCCGCGTCCTTCTTCGGGGTCGACAGCACAAAGTCCGCGACGGGCATACGCCCCGGCGGGCGCCCGATGCCGCAGCGCACGCGGAACCAGTCGCGCGTGCCGAGCTTGTCGCAGATGGAGCGCAGGCCGTTGTGGCCCGCGTGCCCGCCCCCGAACTTCACGCGGATGGTGCCCGGATCGATGTCGAGCTCGTCGTGGATGACGATCAGGTGGTCGGGCGCCACGCCGTAGGCGTTCATGAGCTGTTTCACCGGACCGCCCGACGTGTTCATGTAGCTTTGCGGCTTGGCCAGCACGACATCGATGTCGCGGTACGCGCCCTTGCCCGTGAGCGCGCCGCACTCGTTCTTCCAGTAGCGGACGCCGATTTCCTCGGCGATCTTGTCCACCGTGTCGAACCCGGCGTTGTGCCGCGTGTGCTCGTATTCTTCCCCGGGGTTGCCGAGACCTGCGATGAGAAACATAGCCGACTACCCTATTCGAACAGCGAGGCGACCGACCCGTTGTTGTACACGTTCTTGATGGTCTGCGCGAACAGCGGGGCGAGCGTCAGCACCTTGATCTTGCCGGTCTGGCGGTCGAGCGGCACGGGGACGGCGTCGGTCACGACGACCTCCTCGATGCAGCTGTTCTCGATGCGGTCGTACGCCGGGCCGCTGAACAGACCGTGCGTCGCGCACGCGTACACCTTCTTCGCACCCTTCGCCTTGAGCGTGGAAGCCGCGGCGACGAGCGAGCCCGCCGTGTCGATCATGTCGTCGTTCAGGATGCAGACCTTGTCCTTCACATCGCCGATGAGCGCGGTGATCTCGGCCTGGTTGTGCTTAGGACGGTCCTTGTGCATGATGGCGATGTCGCAGTCGAGCAGCGTCGAGAACTTCTTCGCCGCCTTCGCGCGGCCCACGTCGGGGGACACGACGACGAGCTGCTCGGGGTCGAGGCCCATGGACTTGTAGTAGTCGACGAAGATAGGCATCGCGGTCATGTGGTTCACCGGCTTGTCGAAGAAGCCCTGGATGGCGTCCTGGTGAAGGTCGATGGCGATGATGTTGTCGGCGCCGGCCGTGGTCAGAAGGTCGGCGACGAGCTTGGCCGTGATCGGCTCGCGCGGCGCCGCCTTGCGGTCCTGGCGCGCGTAACCGTAATGCGTGATGACGGCGCTCACGCTGTGCGCGCTCGCGCGCTTGGCGGCGTCGATCATGATGAGCAGCTCCATGAGGTTGTCGTTCACGTCGAAGCCGTTCGGGCTCGAGCACAC
>CAKUGU010000001.1 GCA_934654815.1 uncultured Ellagibacter sp. | reverse complement strand
GAGACCATCATGGAATACCGCGCATTGCCGCACGGCGGCGAAAAGCTGAGCATTATCGGGATCGGGGCGGGCAGCCTACATAATTCGGACCCGAAGGGAATCGAGCGCATCGCCGAGCAGGCGATCGACGCGGGCGTGAACATGTTCGACTTCATCCCGAGCAAGGCCGAGGTGCTCGAGCCGCTCGGGCGCGCGCTTTCCCGGCACCGCGACCGCGTGCACGTGCAGGTGCACATCGGCGCCTGCTACGGCAGCGGCAGCTACGGCTGGACGACCGACGCCAAGAAGGCGATCGGGGAATTCGAGCAGCGCCTGAAGACGCTTCGCACCGACTACGCCGACTTCGGGTTCATCCACTGCATCGACGAGGACGCTGATCTCGACCGCGTGATGAACAGCGGCATCTGGGATTACGCGCTGTCCCGAAAACAGGACGGGACGATCCGCCACCTGGCGTTTTCCACGCACAGCGCGCACATCGCACGGCGACTTATCGCCACGGGGGAAATGGACCTCGCCATGTTCAGCCTGAACCCGATGTACGACTACACCGACGAGTCGAACTACGGCAAGGGAGACACGGCGGACCGCGCGATGCTCTACCGCGAGTTCGAGCGCGCGGGCGTCGGCGTGACGGTGATGAAGGCGTTCGCGGGCGGGCAGCTGCTCGACGCGGCGCAGTCGCCCTTCGGGCGAGCGCTTTCGCGCACGCAGTGCATCCAGTACGCGCTCGACAAGCCAGGGGTCGTGTCGGTTCTGCCCGGCATCAGGAGCGAATCGGACCTGGCCGACGTGCTCGGGTACCTGGATGCAACGTCTGAGGAGCGCGACTACTCGGTGCTCGGCGGCATGACGCCCCGCGAGACGAACCCCGCCTGCGTGTACTGCAACCATTGCCAGCCCTGCCCCGCAGGAATCGAGGTCGGCCTCGCGAACCGCTACTACGACCTGGCACGCCTCGGCGACGAACTCGCCGCCGACCATTACCGCAACCTCGGCAAGCATGCCGAGGACTGCCTGCACTGCGGCCACTGCGACGCCCGCTGCCCCTTCGGCGTGGCCCAATCGACCCGCATGGAGGAAATCGCCGCGTATTTCGGGGAGTAGGTCGCGCAAATGGAGAAGCAAGTAAACCGTTTTCGCGCTCGGGAAACCCGCTTCTCCTAGAGCGAACGAGGAGGCTATATCCGACAGAAAGGAATACTGCCGATCAATCTTGCCGAGCTGCATCGATTCGACCGACGAGCGCATTCGCCCACTCGATCGCTGTGTCAACGTGAGAAATCAGGTTTCCTCCAGGCGGCAGCTGATCGACGTATGCCACCTCCCAGTTTTCGCTGCCTTCGATCAGGGGCGGCCATTCCTGCATTTTTCGATAAGCAAACAGCCGCATGCAAGTTTCGCGCACATCGACATAGTTGCCCTCATATGCCGCATCGAGCAGCTGCAAGTCGATGAGGTCGTGTGCTCTCATACTCTTGGGTGCACTTACGGCGTGCAGCTTTTGAGCTATCTGATGACGCAGGGCCATAACGGGGACAGGACCAAGCGGTGGAAAGTTCAAGGCCTTGAGAAGGGCATTGGCGTCTCCAGGCACAACGAGATCGGGATCGTCGGCATCGCCGATTTCGTTGTGCCCCACTTCGAGGTCGACCGTCATCCATGGCTTGCCGTTGTATGACAGCTTCACTGAAAAAGGCTGCATGATGTATTGCATAGGAACTCCACGCGGATGAGCTTGCCTCTTCTCGGCCAGTGCTCCCGTAAAACCCTCCCATCCAACAGCCAGAGCGCTAGCGAGTCGGCTGGAAAAATCATCTATGGCCGAAACGCGAGCAACGTCAAGGTCTGTGGTGAAGCGAGTCGCTTTATCGCCGAGGCGCATCTTGATAGCGCTTCCTCCCTTGGCGGATCCTCCTGGAAGCATCTGGACGACGATGGCATTGGCCATGATAGAACGGCTCGCGACGAGATTCTGCTTTCCCACGAGCCTCTCGAGCGCAATATCGAGGTTTCGTCTGCTATTGGGTCGTTTAACGGGCATAGGCAGCCTTCAATTCGCTCTTCAAAGAAAGACGCTGCCGTTCGCTTATCAGGCCCTGCTCTTTTGCGGTTTCGATCGCCGCGCTCAGGCGTTCCGGCAACATCTTTCCTTTACATGCGCGAATGGCATCGTAGGCGCTCTGGCATGGGATACCGTCATAGATTGCGGTGGGTTTGATTCCGCTTATCCGTATGACTTTGAGATTCCCCGGAAGTTTGCGCCGGGAACGGCGAGGAGTTGCCACGAACGTGCGAGTCGGATTTATGGGAGCAAGGTCGAGCATCGCGATGACGGATTCGCCGTAAAGCAAGGCTTCGTCACCGACGGATACGACGGCCCAAGCGTACGCATCGTTCCGCTCGGGAACCCATTGCGTAAGCTGATAGATCCCATGGCCAACCTTCGCGACGCGACCCCGTTTCGCATACTGAACGAGCTCGTTGTTGCTTATTCCCGCCCGCTTTGCCTGGGAAGACGTGATCAAACCGTGATTGTCGGCAGCGATATCGAATATGTACTCGTATTTCGTCATGTCAAAAGTATAACGAAAGCATAATACTTTTGGCAATATAGCTCTTGGAAGATATCGCCAACTTTAGCATGATGCATTCAAATCCCGAAGAGTAATATAGCGAATAGCCTCTTATCACCCGCCCCTCCCACCCGAAAGGACCATCATGTACGAGAACAACGAAGGAACGTACGGGAACCTCATCATCCAGGATTTGCACGATCCCCAGGCCGGAACGCCCGAATTCCAGGAGATGTACCGCAAGTTCTCCCGCCGCATCCTGTGGATCGACGACAAGGTGTGCCCCGGGGCGTTCCAGATGAACACGGCATGGTACCATTCCGTGCCCGAGAAGGACCCCGTGTTCGAAGAGCACTCCCACGACTCCGACGAGCTCGTCGGGTTCTTCGGCTCGAACCCCGAGGACCCGTACGATTTGGGAGGGGAAATCGTGATCACCCTGAATGGCGAGGAGCATCGCATCACGCGATCGAGCATCATCTTCTGCCCCGCCGGCATGCCCCACATGCGCATGAGCATCCGCCGCGTCGACCGCCCGATCTTCCACTTCTCGGTCGTAACCTCGAAAGCCTACGACAGCGGCGCGTATGAGTAAGGGTGGGTGACGGCAAGAGAGGAACCGTGCATCTCTTGTGCTCGACTCGTGTTCGACTCAGGCGATTGCATAGGTTTCTAATTGATTAACAATCATCATCCGTTTGCAGCAACCCCCGTTTTGTGTGCAGCGACTGCACACAAAACGGGGGCGAAATTGGTTGTTTTCATGTTTCTAACAAGAAGCGAAGTCTTTGACGTGATATTTTTAGTTAGATTTCTATCTGCTTCTACTTCCCTTCCAGCACGGGAATCTCCACGTCGTCGTGTTCGTCAAGGTTATCGTCGTACACGTAATGCTTCGTTTCCTTCGCGATCATGCCGGACAGCGCCAGCACGACGATGATGTTCGGGATCGCCATGAGCGCGTTCGTGATGTCGGACACCGTCCATACCACGTCGGCCACGCCGACCGCTCCCAAGAACGCCGCGATCACGTAAAGCACCTGGTAAGGACGGATCGCATGCTTGCCGAACAGGTACGTCACGCAGCGGTTGCCGTAATAAGACCAGCCTAAGATCGTCGAATACGAGAACAGGATCATCCCAAGCACTAGCACCGGCGTGCCCACATACGGGATGCTCGCGAACGCCGCGCTCGTGAGCTCGGCGCCGGCGGTGATCTTCCCCGCGGCGATGCTCGTCACCACGTCGGGATTCGCGAGCATGGTCGACACGAGCACGATTCCCGTCAGCGCGCAGATAACGACCGTGTCCCAGAACGTTCCCGTCATGGAAACGAGCGCCTGACGTGCGGGGTTGCGCGTCGCCGCGGCCGACGCCACGATAGGCGCCGAGCCCAAGCCGGACTCGTTGGAGAACAAACCGCGCGCGCACCCGAACTGGATCGCCGCCATGACGCCGCTTCCCAAAAGCCCTCCGAACGCCGCCTGCGGGTTGAACGCGCTTTCCACGATAAGCTGGATCGCCGGGATGACGTACTCGATGTTCATGCCTAAGATAACGATGCACCCCCAAGCGTAGGCGATGGCCATGAACGGCACGAGCTTCTCGCACACCCGCGAAATCACCTTCACGCCGCCGAAGATGACGACCGACACCATGATCACGATCGCGAGCCCGATTCCCCAGGTGGGAATGCCCGGGAAGTTCGACGTGATGATGCCCGTCATCGAGCTCGACTGCACCGCCGACCCGATACCGAACGAAGCCACGGCCGCGAACAAGGCGAACGCGCCCGCGCCGAGCGCCGCCCACCAGGGCGTCTTCCCGTCCTTCTTGAACGCGCGCTTCCACGCGTACATCGCGCCGCCGAGCATCTTGCCCTCGTGGTCCTTCACGCGGTACTTCACGGCCGCGAACGTTTCGGAGTACTTGGTCGCGATGCCGAACACGCCGGTGAGCCACATCCATAGAACGGCGCCCGGCCCGCCCGACATGATCGCCGTCGCCACGCCGACGATGTTGCCGGTGCCGATGGTGGCCGACAGCGCAGTACACAAAGCTCCGAACTGGGAAATGTCGCCTTCCGCGTCGGGATCTCGCGTGACCGAGAGCTTGATAGCGCGCGGCAGTTTCCTCTGGATGAAGCCCGTGCGCACCGTGAGGAAAACATGCGACCCTAAAAGCAGGATGATCATCGGCGGCCCCCAAACGGCGGCGTCGATGCTGTTGATGATACCGATGAGATCCATGGGTGCATCCCTTCCCTTCTACAGACGGAATCGGCGGATGCGACGCGTATAAGGGTTGGGGGCCGCGCCGCAGAGCCGCCTCAAGGGTATTCATGCCGAAATGTCGCTTTACTGCGATAAAGCGATCGGGCATCTCATACGATAGAAGCGGGCTGTTACGCGCATGTTTCGTATTTGGCGGCACGGGCGAGCGGCGCACTATATGGGGAGAGCGGAAGGAAGCGCAAATAATCCCTTAGCTCATTCGGGTTCGGGAATGTTCTTTCCCGAACCCGAATGAGCTTCATAAGCGAGCGGTCCCCAAACGATGCAAGTGTAAAGAAGGCAAACGAGAAGGGCGCCGGCGCACTGCTCCACCTAACAGGCGGTATCGATGCGCCGGCGCCCTTTGCTCCTGGTTCCCAGCAGAAGCCGGGAAACCGATAGACGTCATTATATGGTTAGTTCACTACCTATACATTGAACTTGAAGTGCATCACATCGCCGTCTTGCACTACGTAATCCTTACCTTCTTGGCGCAGCTTGCCCGCGTTGCGGCAGCCCGCCTCGCCGCCGAGCTCCACGTAGTCGGAGTAACTGGCGGTTTCCGCCTTGATGAAGCCGCGTTCGAAGTCGGAGTGGATGACGCCCGCCGCCTGGGGGGCTTTCGCGCCGATGGGAATGGTCCAGGCGCGCGTTTCGGTCTCGCCGCTCGTGAAGTAGCTCTGCAGACCCAAGAGCTTGTACGCCTCGCGCACGAGTCTGGCCAGGCCCGACTCGGAAAGTCCCATGGCCTCGAGGTATTCCTTCGCTTCCTCGGGATCGAGTTCGGCCAGGTCAGCCTCCACCTTCGCCGAGATGGGCACGGGCGCGCAACCGTCGATTTCGGCAAGGTCGGCGTCGAGCTGATCCTCGTCGACGTTGGCGATGTAGAGGATGGGCTTCATCGTGAGCAGGTGGAGGTCGTAGACAGCCACCTGCTCCTCCTCGTCAAGGCCGAGCGTGCGCGCGCGATGGCCCTCGTTCAGGCCTTCGAGCACCTTCTTCGCCACCTCGAGCTTCTTCGCGCCCGCCTTGTCGCGCTTCGCGTCCTTCTCCAGGCGCGGGATGGCCTTGTCGAGCGTGCCGATGTCGGCCAGAATGAGCTCGGTCTTGATGGTTTCCGCGTCGGATGAGGGGTTCACCTTGCCGTTCACGTGCACGACGTCAGGGTCGCTGAAGAAGCGCACGACCTCGCAGATGGCGTCGGTCTCGCGGATGTTCGCGAGGAACTGGTTGCCCAGGCCCTCGCCCTTGCTCGCGCCCTCGACGAGGCCCGCGATGTCGACGAATTCCACCGTCGCCGGGACGATCTTCGCCGGATGGTCGATCTTCGCCAGCTCGTCCAGGCGCGAATCGGGGACGGGCACGATGCCCACGTTGGGCTCGATGGTCGCGAACGGGTAGTTCGCCGCAAGGCCGCCCTTGTTGGTGAGCGCCGTGAACAGGGTCGATTTGCCCACGTTGGGCAGGCCGACGATACCGATGGAAAGCGACATGGAAGCTTCTTTCTCGCTCAAAAACGCCGCCGCGAACCCGCGGCGGCGTTGCGTGCATGCAGTTTGCGACTGATTGTACCACAGGCGGGGGCCGCTCGCCGCGCCCACGATTCCCTCCAGCCTGCAAGCCCGAACGCGCTGGCGTTTCGAAGCCAAGGCCCGAACGCCCGCACGCCGCCCGGACCCCGCCGGCTTCAGGGTACCCGCCCTACCCGCGAGCACATCCCCAGCCTAGCGTCCCTCGCGCGCGTCCTTGTCGCACACGAGGCGCCCCTGCGCGTAGACCTTGCGCACGTTGTCGGGCACGGACAGGTAGAGGATGCGCGCGAGCTGGTCGGTCGGAGCGTCGAACACGCCGAAGCCCGTGAGGTCGCTGTCGGGCCGGCGCACGTCGACCACCTGCAGGTCGAACGCGTACCCGGGCCTGAACACGGCAAGCGGCAGCCCCAAAGCCTCGCCGCCGCCCGCCGTCGCGAGCCAGAATGCCTCGACAAGCGACAGGCGCGTGCCCTCGCCCAACCCCCCGCGCTCGTCGGGAGGAAGCATGGCGTTCACGCCCGTTTCGAGCAGCCGCGACACAACGACCGCCTGGCGGATGTTCTCGTACATGCTCGGGCTGTAGCCGCCCGAGATGTCGGTACCGAGCCCCACGTGTATCCCCTGCGCGCGGAAACGCTGGATGGGCGCCACCGCGCTCGAGAAGTACGAGTTCGCCATGGGGCAGTGCGCGATCGACACGCCGAGGCGCGCGAACATCTCTCCCTCTTCCTCGGTGAGGTAGGGGCAGTGCGCCATGATGGAATGCTCGCGCAGGAGCCCGAAATCGCGCAGCGCGTAGGGGTCGGTCTTGCCGAATCGCTCGAGCACCACGTCGTGCTCCCACTGGCCTTCGTTGCAGTGGGTCTGCACGTAGGCGCCCGTCGAGGTGGCCAGCTCCCCCAAACCTTTAAGCACCTCGTCGGTGCAGCTGGGGATGAACCGCGGCGTGATGACCGGCCATATGCCCTGAGCGCTTGCGCGGCCTATGCCCTCGACCTCGCGGATGAGGGTCGCCGTGTCGCGAACCGCCTGCTCAGGTGACGTGTCGCGGTAGTAGTCGGGGTTCGCTTGCGGATCGTCCATGACCGTCTTGCCCACGAGCGCGCGCTGGCCCGCCGCGGCGCAGATGGACGCGAGCTCGATGCTCGACTCCAAGTGCGCGCTCCCCAGATACACCGCAGTGGTCGATCCGCGCGCGAGCAGCTGGTCGACCAGGTTCGAGTACACCTTCCGCGCGAAGTCGACGTCGGCGAACTTCGATTCCAAGGGGAACGTGCGCTCGTCGAGCCAACGGTACAGAGGCTCGTCGAGCGCGAGCGCCGCCTGGGGCCACTGGGGCGCATGCACGTGGATGTCGACGAAACCGGGAAGGCCGAAGCGACCCTCCCCCAGCTCCTCGAGCGTGCCCGCCTCGCGATGGGCGGCGAGCGCCGCGGGCTGGTCGGCGTCGCCCGCCACGACGACGCGCTCGATCACCCCTCGCTCGTCGATTTCGATAAGGGCGTTTTCCAGGTACTCGAAGCCGCCGTATTCCGGCGTGTGGAAAAACGACCCGTAGAACGCTTTCGGTTGCTTTGCCATGAATCGCACTTCCCCGGCCTATTCCACGACGCCCTTGACGGGGTCTTCCACCTGGAGCGTCAGCACGTTGATGAACCCGTGGTCGGTGATGGCGCACGCCGGCAGCGCGGCCAGGCAGATGAACGACAGGAACATGAACGGGATGGGGATAACGCAGCCGCGCTCGGCGCAGGCGGCGTTGAGCGCACTCTTCTTCGCGGCGAGCTCCTCGCAGGAAAGGTCGGACAGAAGGCCGCAGAGGGGGTATTCGACGCATTCGACGATCTCGCCGCCGTCGACGAGGCACTGCCCGCCGCCGATCTCGATAAGGTGGTTCACGGCAAGCGCCATGTCCTCGAAGTTCGTTCCCATGACGATGACGTTGTGGTTGTCGTGCCCCACCGACGACGCGATGGCGCCGCTCGTCATGTGGAACCCGCCCATGAAGGCGCGGCCCACGTTGCCGTTGATGCCGTAGCGCTCGACCTGCGCGATGTAGAGCACGTCCTGCGAGACGTCGCAGGCAACGTAGCCGTCCTTGCATTCGAGCTCGACCTCGCGCGGCTGGGTGATGGGGATCCACGGCAGCGTATCCATGCAGGTGACCTTCACACGCTTCGCGCCTTCGGGGGCCGCGATCTTGAAGCTGTCGGGCGTGATGGGGTTCAGAAGCCTCGTGGTGTTGAGCAGGCAGGGGTCGTGCGTGGCGGGCTCGTAGTGCACGAGCAGCTCGCCGCGGTCGATGACCTGCTTGCCACGCGAGAAGACGCTTACGACCGCGAAGTCGTCGGCCGTGTCGCCCGAAACGATGTTCACGTCGGCGCGCTTGCCCGGGGCCAAAGCGCCGATGTCGGTGAGCTCGAAGGCGCGCGCGGCGTTGATCGTGACCATCTGGATGGCCTTCGCGAAGGGCACGCCCGCGTTAAGGGCGATCTTCAGGTGATGGTCGAGATGCCCCGTTTGCGCCAGGTCGCAGCAGTGCAAGTCGTCGGTGACGATGCTCATCATCGTGGTGTCGATGTCGTTGTCGACGATGCATTTCAGCTGGTCGGCGAGGGTGCGCGCCGCCGAGGACTCGCGCAGCATGGCATGGATGCCGACACGGGCGCGGTCCATGATCTCGTCGGCGGAAAGCGCCTCGTGGCAGGTGGAGACGCCGGCCGCGGCGCACTTGTTGAGGTCCTTGCCCTTCATGTCGACGAGGTGCCCCTGGGCGGTCATGCCCTTCATGCCCGCCACGTCGTCGAGCGATTCCATGAGGTCGGGGTGCTCGGCCAAAATATAGGGACCGACGCATTCGGAGATGCCCACCGCGTCGGGGCGTGCAAGCGCCTCGCGGATGATCTCGGGGTCGAACTTGCCGCCGCTCGTTTCAAGCGCAGGCGAGAAGGGGACATGCGACGGGACGACGAAGTAGAGGTTCAGGTCGGTCGCCTCATTTTCCGCGATGACCGCCTCGATGCCCGGAAGGCCCGAGACCACGCCGATCTCGTGCAGGTCGGTCATGATGGAGGTGGTGCCGTGCTTCAGGACGGCCTCGGCGAAGGGGCGGATGGCCAAATCGGAGCTTTCCGGATGGATGTGCCCGTCGATGAACCCGGGCGTGATGTAGGCGCCCTTGGCATCGACGACGCGCGTGCTCTCGCCGATGCAGTAGTCGACGTCGCCCACCGCCGCGATGGTCTGCCCGCTTATGGCCACGCCGCCGTCGTAGATCTCGCCGGTGTACACGTTGACGACCCGCCCGTTCGCGATGACCGTGTCGGCCGGCTTGCTTCCACCAGCTACCGCAAGAAGTTCCTTGTCCATGCGCTTTCCTTTCGCGTGTTCCTTCAGTCTCGTCTTGCCGAATGCAAAAAAGCGCGCAGGGCATGTTTTCAAGCCCCGCGCGCTTTTATCGCCGGATATGATGCGCCGCCGCGCCCCATGTCGTCAGGGGAAGATCGAGCCCGAGCGCCTCGTTCCGGAGCGCGAAAGGACGACCGGGCTTGAACGCCGGCGCGTTTTCGCGCGTTTTCCAGGAAAGACGCAGCACAGGGCCCCCGTCGATCGGGTTGTCGGACAGCACGCGCCACATTGTAGCATCGTCGCGCGGCGGGCGGGTCGAAAACGGGACAGGAATCGCGATCCCCATCGCGAGGTCGCCGCCTGACGCGCGCCATCGTCGGAAGCGCGCGGCGGGAGGCGGGAGGCGCCGTCGGCTGCCGGGCGCGGTTTCCCCGCTTCCCACCCCCCGCTTCCCATGGACTATACTTATCGGTCGAGAGAAAAACTTCCCGTCCGCCTGACGCTGGTTGACTCAAGGAGCATGTTATGAACGATTTCGGATCCATCCGCACCGCCGTTTCCGCGGTTGCGCCGCGCTACGCGATCGCGCGCGCGTCGATGTTCGATCTGTACGAGAACGACGAGTCGCGCATCAGCGGGAGCGCGTGTTTGCTGCTCGACGTGGGCTGCACGTTCTCGCGTGCCGATGCCGCGCAGTTCCGCCGCTTTATCGCCGAGGAGCTCGGCTGCACGGTCGACGTGGTGCTGCGAAGCGCGCTTGCAGCCGACGACATCGCCCGCGCCGAAGAGGAGGCGCGCATCGTGTACGAGAACCCCGAGGTCGTAGTCGCCTTCGCGCCGAGTGTCGGCGCCGCTTCCGCACCGCAGGTCGCACCCCCCGCAGCGCCGGCGGCTCCCCAGAGGCCGAATCGCTAGGAGCCGGCCGCAGGCGCCCGATCGCACCCCGTTTCCAGCGCCCTTTCGCGCCCTCGCCCGATGCGTTTCCGCAGTTTCGCGGGAGGTTCGCGCCTTCGCGCGCTGTTTCGCTATCATGGATTGCACCATGCGCGGCTTATGCGAGGCTGCGGCGGCGAGTGCGCGACGACGTGCGCAGCGCCGCTGCCCTCTCAACCATACGAAGGAGAATCGTACCATGTGCGGAATATGCGGGTTCACTAGGGCGACCGACGCCGATATGCCCACGCTGAAGGCGATGTGCGACATCATGGCGCACCGCGGCCCCGACGGCGAGGGGCAGTACCTCGACGCCGAAGGCGGCATCGCGCTCGGACACCGGCGCCTGTCGCTCATCGACCTCGCGGGCGGCAACCAACCCATGGTGCGCGCGACGGGCGAGCACGCCTCGAAGGTGACGTCCCCCGCCGTCATGCCCGATGGCACGCCCTGCGGCTCGCCCGAATCCCTGCTCGCGAAGGGCGACTTCGCGATCGTCTTCAACGGAGAGATCTACAACTACAAGGACCTGCGCGCCGAGCTCGAGGCGCAGGGCTGGGAGTTCCAAACGAACTCCGACACCGAGGTGCTGCTCACGGGATTCCTCGCCTGGGGAGAAGACGTGCTCGACCGCCTGCGCGGCATGTTCGCGTTCGCCATCTGGAACCGCGAAACCCGCGAGCTCTTCTGCGCGCGCGACTTCTTCGGCATCAAGCCGTTCTACTACACGCAGCAAAACGGCCAGTTCATCTTCGCGTCCGAGATCAAGTGCATCCTGGAGCACCCCGCCTACACCCGCGAGCTCAACCGCGAGGCGCTCGAGGAGTACCTGTGCTTCCAGTTCAGCGCGCTGCCGGAAACGTTCTTCAAGGGAATCTTCAAACTGGCGCCCGCGCACTGCATGACCGTGCACGCCGACGGCAGCATCACCACCCGCCGCTACTGGCGCCCGACGTACCACTTCGACGAGTCGCGCAGCCGCGAGGACACCGTCGCCGCGATCGATGAAGCCATGCGCGACAGCGTGCGCTACCACAACGTCGCCGACGTCGAGGTGGGGAGCTTCCTCTCCTCTGGCATCGACTCAAGCTACATGGCGGCGTGCCTCGCCAAGGAGAACCCCGACATCAAGACGTTCACCGTCGGGTTCGAGTGCTACAAGCACGCGGCCGCGAACAACGCCGAGGGCGCGGGCGGCAAGACCATGCGCGACGAGATCTCCTGGGCGCGCGAGCTGGCCTGCGACCTCGGCATCGCGAACACCGACAAGTACATCGGCGAGGAGGAGTACTGGGCGAGCCTGCCGCGCGTGCAGTGGCACATGGACGAGCCGTCTGCCGACCCCTCGGCGGTGGCCCTGTACTTCGTGGACCAGATCGCGGCGACCCAGGTGAAGGCGGTGCTTTCCGGAGAAGGCGCCGACGAGTTCTTCGGAGGCTACCGAATCTACCAGACGCCCTTCTCCAACGCCAAGCTCTCGTGGGCGCCGAAGGGCATGCTGCGCGGCGCGTCGAAGCTCATGCGCAAACTCGGCGTCCGCGGCGCGAACTACCTCGAGCGCGCGAGCGAGACCGCCGAGGACTGGTACTACACCAACGCCAACGGCGTGGCGTTCACCCCCGCCGAGCGCGAGAAGCTCCTTCGCGGGGGCTGCTCCGCGCCGACCCCGCAGGAGCTCACGGCTCCCGTGTACGCCGAGGTCGCGGGCCTCGACGAGACGACGCGCATGCAGTACGTCGACCTCGCGTTCTGGCTCGTGGGCGACATCCTGCTGAAGACCGACAAGATGTCGATGGCCCATTCGCTCGAGAGCCGCGTGCCGTTTCTGGACCGCCGCGTCTTCGACGTGTCGGCGACCATCCCCACGCGCCTGAAGGCGACGGGCGAGCAGACCAAGATCACGCTGCGCGAGGCGTCCGAACGCGCCATCCCGCGCGACTGGGCGCAGAAGGAGAAGCTCGGCTTCCCCGTGCCGGTCGTGAACTGGCTGCGCGAGGAGCGCTACTACAACCTGGTGAAGGAGTGGTTCACGGGCGACATCGCGCGCGAGTTCTTCAACACCGATGAATTGGTGCGCCTGCTCGACGAGCACAAGGCCGGCGCCGACCGCAGCCGCAAGATCTGGATCGTGTTCATGTTCCTCATGTGGTACAAGATCTACTTCGTCGACCGCACCGTGCCCGAAAAGCCGGAAGCTCGATAAGCGAGAACGCTGGGAAACGACAACGGGCGGGGCACCTGCATAGACGCAGATGCCCCGCCCGTTTTATGGAGGGCGGTTGCGCGGCATTGGGGGTTGAGCCGCGCAACCTTATGCCTCAAGCGCCGACCGCATAGGGGAGGAGGCCGGCGCGAAGGCATCGAGATGGAAGTGCGTCGCGACCAGGCGCAACGCACAGGGTTTGCGAGCTTTATGCTCCCGCAGGAGTCACTTCGGTCTCGCGCTTGAGCATCGCCTGGAACTCCGGGCTCTTCTCGATCGGGTCGTACTCGGGGATGTAATCGGCGTTTTCAGCCTCGAGCTTGTCGAGACGGGCAAGCTCTTCCTTGGAAAGGCCCTTCCACGTAGGCTCGATACCCGCGGCCTTCTCGCGAGAGCTCGCGATGACGCCCGGGATGATGTAGGCGGCCCAGCACAGGATGGCACCCCACAGGTTCACGCCGAGGAAGTTCGCGTACTTGCCGGCGCCGATGTTCATGAAGGAAAGCGTCGCCGGGGCAACGGTGTCCCAAATGCCGAGGATCATGCCGATCCAGAACGCGAGCATGAAACCGACCTTCGTCGGCTTCACCGGGCCGACACCGTGCATGAGGAAGATCGGACCCAAACCCATGATCATGGTGCCGGAAATGGTGGTCGCCGCGATGATCGACGCGCCCATGACCATCGGCAGGTTGCCGATGATGGCGAACGCGATCATGAAGATGATGCCGATGATGCGCGGGTTCATCTTCGGGCGCTTGCCGAGGATGCCGGGCAGGTCGCGCGCGGTGAGCTTCGCGAGAGCCGTGAAGGTGGAGTCGAGCGTGGAGCCAGCGGTCGCGATCATGATGACGGCCATCATGAAGAACGCGACGATGCCGAGCGACTGCGCAACGACGACAGGAGCGTCGACGCCGGTCGTCGCCATGCCGTTGATCATCGAATGGACGCCGATGAGCGAGAACAGGATGATCGCGACGAAGCCGAGCAGGCCGGCGGCCGTGTAGCACTTCAGCATCTTCTTCGGACGGCAGAGGAAGCCGCGGTCGGTGAGCACGGCGTCATGGAAGCCGTACGAAAGGCACTGAAGGCCTGCACCGATGATGAAGTCGACGCCGCCTTCGAGCGTCCAGGAGCCGGACCCGACCAAGTCGCCGATGTTGTCCTGCGGGACGATCCAGAACAGGACGACGAGGAGAAGCACGGCGAACAGGATCGCCTGCAGCACGTCGGTGATGATGGATCCGCGCATGCCGCCCCAGCAGCAGTACCCCACCGTGATGATGGTGAACAGCCCCGCGGCGAGGATGAACGGAAGCGTGCCGGACGTTCCGTAGTACGCACCGACGACGGAGGTGTTCGACCAGACCTCGTTGAACAGGCGGATGAGGATAGCCGCCGAGAAGCAGAAGGCCGCGGCCACGCCGTAGTTTTCGGTAAGGAAGCTCACCATTCCCTTCATCGCGAACTTGCGACGCAAACGATAGAGGGCGTAGCCCGTCAGGGGGATGCACAGCCAGTACACCGCATACCCGATGCCGCCGACGATGCCGAAGCTCTGCCCCATATTCGCGGCGTTCGTGACCGACTTCGCGAAAATCCAGGCGATGAAGATCGACGCCGTGATCATCCAGGGGTTCGCATCGCGACCCGCCCTGTCTTCGCCGCGGAAAAATCCACCGAGGCTCACCGTTTTCGGCGAGAGCACGAACATGATCACGCCGTAAACGATGAGGAAGCCCCAGAAGAAAATGCCTGTCGACATATCCATTCTTTGTTGGTTTCCTTTCTTCTTGGTTCTGCGCATGAAAAAGCGGCAGGAGCCCGGGGTCTCGTTTGCACGCATCCCCCCGAACGCGCTACCGCCAATCCATGCATGATGACTAGTTGATTCTAGCCATTAGTTGCATTGTGTCAATAATTAATTTTTGAATTAATCGATTACTTCAAAACCTCAAACCCTCCGAGCAGCGCCGCAGCGACCTCGTCGGCGGGGCCGTTGACGAGCCGGCCGCGATAGGAAATCTCCGCCGGGGTACCCTGCGGCCACAGCTTGTCGAACCATTCGACGTACGCATTCTGGTCGTAGCGAACGGGAACAGCCTCGATGAAAAGGCCGCCTCGCTTCGCGCCGAAAAGCGCGTCGGGATGAGGCTCCTCGGCGATGCGTACCGCCAGACCGAAGTCCTGACCTGCGAAATTAGGCAATCCGGCCGCGCCATTGTTGATAAACGCGCCATGGTCGAGCACGATCGCCGCCGCTGCGCAGGTATGCGTCGTCGTGAACACATCGAGGCCGTTTTCCTCCATGAACGCGTCAAGCTCTTTCTGGCGCGCAGGGTTCGAAAGCTCCTCGCGAGAGCAGTTCCACCCTCCCACCATGTGCTCGTCGCCATGGCTGATTCCCACCTTGCGGCCCGCAACGTCGACCGTCGTCGTACTGGGACGATCACTCATGAGCGCCTTCAGGTCGGGACGATCAGCGAGGGCCTCGAAAAGCATCGAGTGGATCTTGTTGGAACGAGCCACCGTCTCGTCGTCGACGCAAGCAGGATAGGCGCACCCGCACCCCACCCCGATCGGCTCGTCGCGGCGAAGTTCCGCCTCGACGTTGCCGATGAGCAGCGCGTATTTCGCCGCGTCCTTCTCGAGCGACGCGAAGTTGTCGGCCGTCTTGTCGAACCAGTGCATGTCGCCGTTGAACACCACCTCGACCCGGGGGCCACCGCTCCCCCGTTCCGCAGCGCGGGAGCGTTCGTCCTCCACGAGGCGATCGACCGCCTCAAGCGCGAACGGGTTGCCGTACAGCCCGCCGATGACGTAAAGCACGTCGCACGAATGCTCTGGTTCGCCCGAAAACGCCTGGTCATCGATGTGATAGTCAGTAGGACAGACGCGGCCGGCGATATTGTCGCGCGGTGCGTCCTGGGAAGTCGGATTGCAGCAAGACACGGAATTCTCCTCTGTCGTAACGTAACAAGCCGCTCTAGTTTAGTTTTGCTAGTGGTTGAGGTCTAGTATTCTACGATGAATACTATGAGGATTCACATCTTCCGCCTTGATGGATGAATCCTGGTTGGATACGCCTTGAGCCTTACGCGCGACTATACGAGTCGGGAAGAATCGACTGCTGCAAGGTGGCCGGTGCGCTCGTCGGCGAAGAGGAGCATCCTGCCATCGCGGCTGCGATAGATTTGCTGGAACGTGAGAAGGCTGCGCCTCTTCTCCGGCGACGCGCTGGGGCGGGCGACATCGCCTACATGGCAAGCGCGGTCGCTGCTCGCGCAGGCGTTTTCCTCCGGCGCCCGCTTCGCACCGTGCGGCTTTCCCTGCCCACGTGCTTCGCCTTTCAGAAAAGAAGGTCTATGCATGGTCGCGCACGCCTTCGTAGCTCACATTCCAGAAAACAAGCCCTTGAGCAGGCGCGTTTTCCCCCGCCGCCCGGCGGTCGCACGCCGCGAGCACGTCGGCGACCCACTCCGAGTCACGCTGTCGGCGCCCTACCATAGCGAGCGTGCCCACGATCGTGCGCACCATGGAATGGAGGAACGCGTTGCCCTTCACCGTGATGACGAGCGCGCGCTCCCCCATCACATCCGTTTCATCGAACGAGATGTCGTGCACGTTGCGGCACGTGGGCTTGCCGACGGCTGAGGCGGCCATGCAGAAGCTCTTGAAATCGTGCTCGCCGATAAGGAAGCGCGAAGCCTCGCTCATCGCGCTCACGTCAAGCGGTTTCGGGATATGCCAGGAGAAGTCGCGAAGGAAGATAGGCGGCGTCGGTTCGGTGCAGATGAAATAGCGGTACTCGCGCTCGGTCGCGTCGAAGCGCGCCGAGAAGCCGGCTGGCCGCTCCTCGACGGAGCGGATCGCGATGCTCTCGTGCGTGAGCGCGTTCAGTGAGCGGGTAAGGCTCGAAAACGTGCGACCGTTGAACTCGTCCGGTTGAAGGTCGAAGCTCACCACCTGGCCGCGCGCATGAACGCCGGCGTCCGTTCGACCGGCGCACACCGTTTCGACGGGGCGCCTGAAGAGAAGCTCGAGCGCATGCTCGATTTCCCCTTGCACGGTGAGCTGACCAGGCTGTCGGGCGAAACCCGAGAAAGGCGCGCCGTTGTAGGCAACGCCAAGCGAAAGCGTCATGAGGTCCTGAGTGTTTTCCATATCCTGCATGATACCGTATCGGGCCCGCCCCTCAAACGCATCGGGCCGCAGGATTCGCCCTGCGGCCCGATTGAAAGCACGCGATTACGCGATGAGCACGCCGCGACCGAACAGGTCCTGCAACTCGCTGCGCATCACCGGCGACGTCGCGTCGACCGTGACGGGCAGTTCCGCGCGGAACTTCTTGCCGTCGTTCTGAGTGACGAACAGCACCACGCCGTCGCGACCCGGGTACGACTGGAGGATGCGACTGAGGCGCAGCGACTTCTGCTGATCGAAGTCGTAAGACGGCACCTTCAACTCGAGATGGGCCGGACGGGCGTCCTCCTCCTTCAGCTCGATTTCCTCGATCTCGAACGCCATGATCTGGTTGCCGCGATCGCTGTGCTCGAACTTACCCTTTATCTTGACGATAGCGTCTTCGTGGATGGCCTCGGCGTTGTCGTCGTACTTGAAGCAGATGCACTCGATGTGGCCCGTCGTGTCCTCGAGCGAGAACGTCGCCATCTTCGTGCCGCGCTTCGTGAGCTTGACCACGACGTTGGACACCATGCCGACGAACACCGCCGACTTGATCTCCTTCGTGCGCTCGGCCAAGTCGCCCAGCTGGTATTTCGTCATGTGGGAAATCGCGTTCTCGTACGGCGCGAGCGGGTGCTCGGACACGTAGATCTTCATGATTTCCTTCTCGTAGGCGAGCTTGGTGCGCTTGTCCCACTCAATGCCGTCGGGCGCCGGCACGTCTTCCTGGAAGCCGGAATCCTCGTCGTCGGCGAACAGGTCGAACATGCTGACCTGGCCCGCTTCGCGGTCCTTCTGGCGCTTCGAGGCGTTTTCAAGCAGCGGCGTCTCGTCGAGGAAGTACATGAGCTGCTTGCGCGTGTACCCCGTCGAGTCGAACGCCCCGCCCTTGATCAGGGCCTCAAGCGTCTTGCGATTGAAGCACTTGGCGTCGACGCGGTTCACGAAGTCGTGCAGGCTCGTGAAAGGCCCGTTCTCCTCGCGCTCGGCGATGATGGCCTCCGCGACGTTGCGGCCCACGCCGCGCACGCCGACCAGGCCGAAGCGGATGCCGTCTTTAACCGGCGTGAACTCCGCGTTCGACGAGTTGATGTCAGGCGGCAGCACCGGCGTGCCGTTGTGGTTGCAGCTCGCGATGTAGCGGATGAGGCGGTCGGTGTTGCCCATGTAGCTCGACAGCACAGCGGCCATGTACTCGTTCGGGTAATGCGCCTTCAGATACGCCGTGCGCATGACCAGGATGGAATACGCGGCGGAGTGCGACTTGTTGAAGGCGTACTTCGCGAACTTCTCCGCATCGTCCCAGATCTTCTTCGCGATCTCGAGCGAGTAGCCGTTGGCGACGGCACCGTTGTTCCAGTCTTCCTGGAGCATGCGCATGATGTCGAGCTTCTTCTTGCCCATTGCCTTGCGCAGCTTGTCTGCCTTGCCGGCGGAAAAGCCGCTCATCACCATGGACACCTGCATGATTTGTTCCTGGTAGACCATGGTGCCGTAGGTTTCCTCGAGCACGGGGCGCAGGCGCTCATCGTAATAGTGGACGGGCGTTTTGCCGCTTGCGACCTTGACATAGTCGTCGACCATGCCGGACTCGAGCGGACCCGGGCGGTTCAGCGCGATCGATGCGACGATGTCGGAGAAGCGCCGCGGTGGGAGCCGGGCGAAGAGGCTGACGTACAGCGAGCCTTCCACCTGGAACAGGCCGTCCATGTTGCCGGAGCGCATGAGCGCGAACGCGCCCTCGTCGTCGGTCGGGATTTCCTCGGGGACCATCTTGATGCCGGTCGTCTGCTCGACGTTGCGGCAGGCGCGCGAAAGCACGCCCAGCGTGCGCAGGCCGAGGAAGTCCATCTTCAAAAGGCCGAGGTCGGGGGTGTAGTGACCGTCGTATTGAGTGATGATGCCGCCGCCCTTGGTATCGCGCTTCATGGGCACGTGGTCGGCCATCGGGTCGCGGCAGATGATCGTGGCACAGGCGTGGACGCCTTCGCCGCGAACGTGTCCTTCGATGGAACGGGCGGCGTCGACGACCTGCTTCACGTCGTCTTCAGTGTCGTAGGCCTTCTTGAGGTCGGGGTTCGTCTCGAGCGCCTTGTCGATCGTGATGCCGAGCTCATCGCCGATCATCTTGCAGATGCGGTCGCCCACGCTGTACGGGTAATCGAGCACGCGGGCGGAGTCACGCACGGCGTTCTTCGCCTGCAGCTTGCCGAAGGTGATGACGCCCGACACGTGGTCCTCGCCGTAGACCTCCTTGATGTGCTCGATGACTTCCTGGCGGCGTTCATCTTCGAAGTCGACGTCGATATCGGGCATCTCCACGCGTTCCGGCGATAGGAAGCGTTCGAACAGAAGCCCGTTCGGGAGCGGGTCGAGGTCGGTGATGCCCATGGCGTACGTGCAGATGGCGCCTGCGGCCGAGCCACGGCCGGGGCCGACGCCGATGCCCTGCTCGCGTGCCCACGAGATGTATTCCTGTACGATGAGGAAGTAGGCCGGGAAGCCCTGCTGCAAGATGATGCCGGCTTCGTATTCGTAGCGGTCCCATGCTTCCTTGGGAACGGGATCGCCGTAGCGCTTCTTCAAACCCCATTCGCACTGCTTGCGAAACCAGCTTTCCTCGGTTTCGCCTTCCGGCAAGGGGAAACGCGGCAGGATGGAGTCGCGTTCGAGCACGACGTCGACCTTGTTCGCCACCTCCACCGTGTTGTCGCACGCCTCGGGGAAGTCGCGCAGCGCCTCGCGCATCTCCTCTTCCGTCTTCATGTAGAACTCGTCGTTCTCGAAGCGCATGCGGTTCGCGTCGT
Organism: uncultured Ellagibacter sp.; assembly: GCA_934654815.1. Taxonomy (GTDB): domain Bacteria; phylum Actinomycetota; class Coriobacteriia; order Coriobacteriales; family Eggerthellaceae; genus Ellagibacter. Next base: position 81,302 of record CAKUGU010000001.1, on the reverse strand, counting down.
TCACGGCCGAGCCCGTGCCGATGCAGAGCATGATGTCCTGCGCCTTCGCGTCTTCCTTCTTCAGGTAGTGGAAGTCGTTCGTGGCGATGGTCTTCAATCCCGCGAGCTGGGCGACCTTCGTGAGCTGGTGGTTGAGCTCCGTCTGCGTCATACCGCCGTCGGTGCGCAGGCCCTGGTTCTGCAGCTCGATGTAGAAGTCGCCCTCGTCGAAGCAGCTGGCGAACTTCTTCGCCCAGGTGACGGCGTCGTCGAACTGGCGGTTGTCCAGAAGCTTCGGGATGATGCCCGCGATGCAGGCGGACGACCCGATGATGCCGTGGCCGTACTTCTGCAGCATGGAGAACGTGGTGCGCGGCTTGTAGTAGAAGTTGTCGACATGCGACTCGCTGACCAGGTGCAACAGATTGTGGTAGCCCTCGTTGGTCTTCGCAAGGAGAAGCAGGTGGTACAGCTTCGGCTTCACGTCCTTGCGCAGCTCCTCGTCGGTGGTGAAGTAGACCTCGCAGCCGTAGATGGGCTTGACCTTCTTGCCGGTTTCCTTTTCGACCGCGGTGCATGCGTCGCAGAGCTCGGGCACGCCCGACATGACGCCGTGATCGGTGATGGCGACGGCGGGCATGTCGAGCTCGGCCGCGCGGCGGACCATGTCCTTCACATGGGTAAGGCCGTCGAGCAGGGAGTACTCGGTGTGGTTGTGCAAATGAACGAACGCCATGGATGTGCCTCGAATCGCTTGGGGAATGCGCGCGTGGTGTGTTCGAAGGATGCGGTTGCGCGTCTGTTTTCTCGCGTCCAATCATAGCAGCGTTCATCGAGTTATGCGAGGGTAACATAGCGAACAAATGTCTTTTTCACGAAAGCGGCATGAGACCATCACCTCCAACTTTTTCCGTTTTCGGGCGCTTTAGCGCTACAACGCGATAAAGCGGCACAGTCGAAACATTCCTGAAACTTCCTGCCCCTACCCTTTCCCCATTCAGAATGGCAACTCTCAAGGAGTGAGGCGAAATGGGACTTAAGAAAGTGCTGGGAAAGGGCGTGCTCATGCTCACGGGCTACGCCGCGGTGGTGGCGTCGGGATTCGCCATCGGCGTGGGCGGTGCCGCCGAGGCGGCAGGGCCTTTGGCGTCCGTGAGCTATTGGATTGCCGGCGGGCTCGCCACCCTTGCCACCGCATTCGTGTTCTCCGAGCTTGCCACGATGTTCCCGAAATGCGGCGGCATCTGGGAATACACTAAACAGGTGTTCGGCGAGGATCATCCCATTTCCTTCATGCTCGGATGGATTTACTGGTTCGCGCTTCTATTCGGTCTGAACGTCGAGCTCGTGTCGGTGGGAATCTACGTGCACGTGCTTCTGCCGGTTGTCCCGCAGTGGGTCGGCTCCGTCGCGTGCGCACTTCTCTTCCTGGCGGTGAACAGGCTCGGTGTGAAGCTTTCCGCCCTCGTCGAGGCCACGTTCGGCGTCATCCTCATCGCCTCGAGCGCGCTGTTCGTCGTCATGGGCGCCACGATGATCGACCCGGCGAACTACCAGCCTTTCGCACCCTACGGCACCGTCGAGCCCTTCCTGCAGACGCTCCCCTACGTCGTCATCGCGTTCTGCGGATTCGAAGTGGTGGCAACGCTTTCCGAGGAGTCGAAGAACCCCTCGCGCGACATCCCGCATGCGCTCATCGGCGCGGCGATCTTCCTGACCGTGCTCTTCGGCGCCTTCGCCACCGTGCTCTACGGCCTGTTCCCCGCCGACGGGTTCGCCGAGCTCGGCACCGACGCGCCGCTTATCGTGATCGGCGGGTCGCTGTTCGGCATCGCCGGCATCGTGTGGATGACCATCCATTGCTTCACAGGCTCCATGTCCACCGCCAACGGCGGCGTCATGGGGCAAACGCGCGTGCTGTACGCCATGGCCCGTGAAGGGTGGTTCCCGAAAACGTTTTCCCGAGTCGACGAGAACGGCACGCCCACGACCGCGCTCGCAGTGACCGCCGTGTCCATGATCGTCGTGTCGTTTCTGCCCATCGTCACGCCCGACGCCTGGACGCTTGCAGGGTTCCTCGGCGTGTTCGGGTACGGCCTGTGCTACATGTTCGCCTGCGGGCTTCTTGTGTACCTGCGCGTGAAGCAGCCCGATGCGAAGCGCCCGTTCCGCTGCCCGCTCGTGCCCGTCGTGCCCGTCATCGGCATCGCGCTGTACGCCCTCGCCATCGCGTTCTCGGGTGTGGACGTCATCGTCGTCGGAGCGGTGTGGTGCGCCGCCGGCGTGGCATACTATTACCTGGTAGGACGTCGAACCCGCGCCAAGTTCCTCGCCGAGCAAGGGCTCGCAACCGAAGACGAAGTCGCAGGAGAAGCCACGCGCACGGCAAGCCCGGCGCAGGCGGACTAGACGTCAGCGAACACCCCGCAAGGGCCATCGACATCGACCATCGGCGAACCCGCCTCGCGCCCGCCCGGGCCGCAAGGCGGGTTCGCCCCGATACGCAAAGGGAAGCGCATGAAAGTCAACGACCGCTACTGCTCTTTTTACTACGAGGACGACGATGACTGGGGAGAGGTGGAAATCGACCCGGGAAAGACGGCCCTGCTCGTGATCGACATGCAGCATGTGTTCATCACGCGCCCGACGATCGAGAACCCCACGCCCGCCGAGGTTCGCCACGCCGAGCGCTGGGAGCAGTTCTACCGCGCGATCGACGAGGTGGTCGTGCCGAACAACGAGCGCATTCTCGCGGCGTTTCGCGAGCAGGGCATGAACGTGAATTTCGCGCGTATCGCCTGCTTGAAGCGCGACGGATCGGACCGCTCGCTCGTGCAGCGCAGCTCGGGGTACAACGACTTGCTCGTGCCGATGGACGCGCCCGAAGGGCAGATCGTCCCCGCGCTTTCTCCGCACGACGACGAGATCGTGTTCACGAAGACGACCGACAGCGCTGTTGCGGGAACGAACCTCGTGCTCGCGCTGCGTAATATGGGTATCGACACCGTGGTGTGCACCGGCGTGCTCACCGACCAGTGCGTGTCGGGAACCGTGCGCTCACTCGCCGACGAGAGCTTCAAAGTGTGGCTCATCGAGGATGCCTGCCGCGCGTCGACCGAGGAGATACAGCGTGCGGAGCTGGAGATCCTCAACAACATCTACTGCCACGTCATCAACACCGACGAGCTTTTGGAAGCTTTGGGGCGCGCAGATTAGGGATAACCGCCGCAGGGCGCAACGCCGCCGCAACGTTCGACGCCGCCGCAACGTTCGACGCCGCCGCAATTCTTCTTACCCGGGCAGTCGGAAAGAGCTGCGGCGGCCGTGCGCAAGAGCCCGAATATGCCCCGTCCCGCTCGCTCGCCTGCTTCTTCTTTCCCGTCGGCGAGCGAGCGGCCATAATGGGTGACCGCACCGCCGCGCGAAGCCTTGAGCGCTTCCGGCGGCGTCGGAATGAACAGCCGCGAAAGCACCACGAAAGGCACACCCCATGGCGGAAGCGACCCTCTTGCACACCGAACACGCGCATCGCGCCCGCGGGCATGCGCTCGCCTTCTTCACCGTCGCCGTGTGGGGCGTTACCTTCGTGTGCACGAAAGTGCTGCTCACCGCCGCGAACCCGATCGAAATCCTCTTCCTCCGCTTCGCGCTCGGCGCGCTCGCGCTCTGCATCATCCACCACCGCGTCACGCCGTTTCTGGGATGGCGCACCGAAGCGCTGTTCGCGGCGGCGGGCGCGACGGGCATCGCGCTGTACTTTCTTATGGAGAACGTCGCGCTCACCATGACGAGCGCCTCGAACGTAGGCGTCATCGTCGCGATCGCACCATTGTTCATCGCGCTCATCGCCTTGTTCGGCACGCGCGAGGAGCACGTCTCGCCGCGATTCTTCGCAGGGTTCGCGCTTGCGATCGTGGGAATCGCCCTCATCAGCTACGAAGGCGCCGGGCAAGGCGACGCGGGGCTTGCCGGCTGCCTTCTCGCCGTGGCGGCGGCACTCGCATGGGCGATCTACTCGACCATCGGGAAAAAGCTCGGCAAGCTGGGGCTTTCCACCATCGCCACCACGAAGCGCACGTTTCTCTGGGGGCTTCTGTTCATGCTGCCGCTTTTGCCGGTCATGGGATTCGGGCAAGGGGCGGACGGGGCCGGCATCGGGTGGATCGCGAATCCCACGATGCTCGCGAATCTGTTGTTCCTGGGACTTGTCGCGTCGGCCACCTGCTACGTCACGTGGAACAAGGCGGCCGGCATCTTGGGCGTCGTCAGCACGAGCGCCTACATCTACCTTTCGCCCGTCATCACCGTGGCATGCTCGGTTGCCGTTCTCGGAGAGCCTTTGACCTGGCAGATCGCCCTCGGCGCGGCGCTCACGATCGCGGGCCTTCTTCTATCGGAGCGCTAGCTGGCGCGCCCGCGGCGGCGTGCACCTTTTCTGGGCCTTGCAAGACGCACGCCGCCGCAGAGTCAGGCGCGGGGATGCGATGTGAGGTGCCAGCCGCCGCACCATTCGCATCGGTAGATCGCGAGGCCCCGCCTCCCGCGCGCCTCGCACCAGCTGCGCGCCTCTTCGGCGTCTTCCCTCGTCGCATAACGATTCTTCTTCTCGCAGGACCTGTAGCGCAGCTGCGCCTCGTGCTGAGCCTCGCCCTGCCTGACGCGCTCATCCTCAACCGCGAAGACATCATCGAGCCCGCCGAGCCCGTCTTCGAGCTGCGACTTGAATTCCGCGATCTCCCGCGTCCGCGCCGACCGTTTCCTGCCTCCCATACGCCCTCGCATTCCCCGAAGCCTCTTATCGAGCATCATGGTACGAGCTTACCATCGCGCGCGCTCCTTACGTTGCGAAAGCGTTGCCTTACCTATCGGGCAGTTACCGTGCGCCCGCTTTATCGAACAAACGATGGACGCTTGGCGGATTTTCTTCAATTATCGTACAAATGTTCCTTTCAATTTGATATCTTCATTTCAGAACGTTTGTTCGATAAAAGGGGATAAGGGAATGGGGCAATCATGGTATGTATGCATCGATTTGAAATCGTTTTATGCCAGCGTGGAATGCGCCGATCGGAAGCTGGATCCGTTCACGACCAATCTCGTCGTCGCCGATCCCGACCGAGGCGACAAGACCATCTGCCTCGCCGTGTCACCGGCTCTCAAAGCCCTCGGCATGCCCGGGCGCTGCCGTGTGTTCGAAATACCCGAAGGCATCGACTATGTGAAGGCCAAGCCCCGCATGCGCCGTTACATGGAGGCCTCGGCCGAGATATACCGCATCTACCTCGAACGCGTATCACCCGACGACATGCACGTCTATTCGATCGACGAATGCTTCATCGACGCCACAGGGTATCTCGCGCTTTACCGCACCGATGCGCGAAGTTTTGCGAAATCCCTGATGGACAGCGTATACGAACGAATGCACATCGTCGCCACAGCCGGAGTCGGGACCAATCTCTTCCTCGCCAAGGTCGCGCTTGACGTGCTCGCGAAGCATGCAGACGACGGCATCGGCATGCTCGACGAGGAAGCATTTCGCCGGACCATATGGTTTCACCGGCCCATAACCGACATCTGGAACATCGGCCCAGGAATCGCCCGACGCCTCGAGAAGTACGGCGCGCGCGACCTTGCAAGCGTGGCCGCCATGCGAGAGGAAACGCTCTACCGCGAATTCGGGAAGAACGCCGAGTACCTCATCGACCACGCCTGGGGGCAAGAGCCGTGCACCATGGAGGAAATCCATTCGTACGTGCCGACCGGCCACTCCCTGTCGAACGGGCAGGTGCTCGAACGCGACTATTCGCGGGAAGAGGCGCGGATCCTCATGCGGGAAATGGTTTACGGCAGCACGCTTGAACTGGTGGAACTCGGGCTCGTCTGCGAGCAGATAACGCTTTCAGTGGGCTATGCCCGCCCGAAAGGCGTATGGAAGGGAGTCGCCACCATCGACTGCGGGCACGGGAAAATTCCCGCGAACGGCCGCAGGCTCGGGACATATTCCAGCGGCACCAAAAAACTCGAGCGGCGAACGAACTCCGAACGGGAGCTGATGAGACACTTCAACGAACTGTTCGACGAGACGGCGGACGCCTCGCTTGCAATCCGGCGGATAAACATAGGCCTCGGCGGCCTTCTGCCCGAAAGCTTCGCGACGGCAACCCTGTTCGATGACGTGGCTGCGAGGGAAAAGGAGCAGGCCTATCAGAAAACCGCAGTGGCCATCCGCCGCAAGTTCGGGAAGAACGCCCTTTTGCACGGCACGAGCCTGCAGAAGGCAGCCCGCGCGCGAGAACGGAACATGCAGATAGGAGGGCACCATGCCTGAGGCGTCCATTGCCGCAACGGACGAACAATGGCGAAAAGCGAACTTTGGCAAGATAGATTTCGCCCAAGAGAGATGGGCGGTCATGAAGACGAGCAAGCTCTCGAAACCCGAAAAAGACTATCGGCTCGCAACGCTTCGTGCGCTCGAAAGGAAGTATGCGAAGGAGGGGCCGCACGAGGCACGCGCGCACAGCGACCGGGCCCGGCAATTCATGCCGTTCGCGGCATTGAAGGGATACGAGAAACTCATCGAGACGGAAGAAATCGACTCCGTTACGAGAACAGAAGGAACACCTTCGCGAGAACGAACCCGATGACACCGCAGGCGGGAAACGTGATAACCCACGCGAGCAGCATGTTCTTGGCGATGCCCCAGTTCACGCGCTTCACGCTCCTCGACGCGCCAACGCCCATGATGGCGGAGGTATTGCAGTGGCTCGTGGAGACGGGCATACCGGTAAGGCTTGCGAAAAGAAGGGTGAACGTGGTCGAGAAATTCGCCGCGACGCCCTGGTATTTCTCGAGCTTCACCATGTCCATGCCGACGGACTTGATGATGCGTTTGCCGCCGACAACCGTGCCGAGCGAGATGGCCGCCGAGCAGATGATCATGATCCACAAGGGGAACCCGCTCGAATCGGGAGTCGAGCTGCCGAAAGACAGCGCCACGCCGAGCATCGCGATAGACATGAACTTCTGACCGTCCTGCGCGCCATGCAAGAACGAAAGGGCGACCGCGCAGAGATCCTGAATCACGACGAAGAGGCGGTTGGCATGGTCGCGGTTGACACTGCGGAACAGAAGCTCGATGAGCTTCGTGAAGACCCACCCGAGGATGAAGCCTGCAACGAGCGAGAACACCATGCCGTAGATGACCTTCGCCCATTCGGCGGGAACGACGCCCGCCCAGCCGTTAAGGGCGATAGCACCGCCCGTGATGCCCGCGATAAGCGAATGGGATTTCGAGCAGGGAATGCCGAACACCCAGCACACAACGCCCCATGCGATCGCGCCTATCATGGCGGCGACCAAGGCGAGAAGCGCCGCGTTCGTGTCGCCTGAGAAGTCGACCATCCCGAACATCGTCTTCGCGACGGCGGTGGAGATGAAGGTCATGCCCACAAGACCCACAAAATTAAAAACAGCCGCTAAAGCGATAGCGGCATTAGGGGAAAGGCAACGAGTTGAGACGACGGTGGCGATAGCGTTGGGGGCGTCAGTGGCGCCGGAAACGGCGGTAACGCCGATGACGAGGATGAGGATAATGAACAGGATAGGCTGAGCCATCGCCTGCGAAAGGAAGTCAACGAACGTTAAAGCCACGGAAACCTCATCTGTATGTAAAGGGCGGCAGCCCTCTGAGCTTGCACTTTATGAACTTTTTACCAACCCGAAACATTGTAGCCGCGCGCAAGCGCCGCAGAGCGCGATATCGGTAGCGTGCAAAAAATGTACGCAGGCGCGCATGTCGCGTGCGCAGACGCGCATTGGAATACAATGAACCGGAGCAAATATCGATCGGCTGGCCAGTGCCGGCCGCAAAGGAGCATTCCATGGAACGCATTGCGAGCTTTTCCGTCGACCACACCCGCCTGCTTCCCGGCGTCTACGTGTCCCGCAGCGACGCCGACGAGAAGACCGGCTGCGTCACCACGACGTTCGACCTGCGCATGACCGCGCCGAACCGCGAACCCGTGATGGACACCGCCGCCGTTCACGCGATCGAGCACTTAGGCGCGACGTTTCTCCGCAACGACGAGGAATGGAAGGACCGCGTTATCTACTTCGGCCCCATGGGCTGCCGCACCGGCTTCTACCTCGTGGTGTTCGGCGCGTACGAACCGGCCGACGTGGCCGACCTTGTCCGCCGCTTGTTCGAGTTCGCACGCGATTTCGAGGGAGAGATTCCGGGGGCCAAGCCCGAAGAATGCGGAAACTACCACGATTCCGATCTCAACCAGGCGAAATGGTGGTCGCGCCGCTACCTCGACGAAACGCTCACGAAGCTTTCCGACGCGAACACACACTACCCCGCGTTGCTCGACTAGAAAGGCTGACCGATGACGCGCACAGATAAGAGAATCGGCATCATCGGCGCGATGGACGTCGAGGTCGAATTCCTTCGGAACGCGATGCGCTCCGAAGGGCCCGTCGAGACCAAGTGCATCGCGGCGATGGAGTGCACGGCCGGCACGCTTTCCGGCGTCCCCGTCGTCGTCGCGCAATGCGACGTCGGCATGGTGAACGCCGCCGCATTCACTCAGATGCTCATCGATCGATTCGACGTTACCGGCATCGTGAACACCGGCGTCGCCGGCTCGCTCGATGCGACGATCGACATCGGAGATATCGTCGTCGCAACCGACGCCGTGAATCATATCATGGACGTGGGAAATCTCGGCTACGCCCCTGGTCAAACGCCCGGCCTTGCTACCCTCGCCTTCCCCGCGGACGAAAAACTGCGCGCAGCCGCGATGGAGGCGGCGGCCGAACTCGGCGCGGGCGCATGCGAAGGGCGCATCGCCTCGGGCGACCGCTTCGTAAGGGAAGAGGCAGACAAGGACCGCATCCGCGACACCTTCGATGCAAGCTGCTGCGAGATGGAAGGCGCCGCGATCGCCCAGACCTGCTGGCTCAATCACGTGCCGTTCGCCATCGTGCGCGCCATCTCCGACAAAGCCGACGGCACCGACTACATCGACTACCCCACGTTTGAGGCTCAAGCCGCGAAGACGTGCGCTGGGCTCGTCATGCATATGATGGGAAAGCTTTCCTAGACGAGAAGCATTCGGGAAACTGAAACGAACATGGAAGAGAAACTTGACGGAAACGCCTTCGCCGCGCGCGCGAACACCCTGCTGAGGCGGCAAGGCGCGCTCACTCCCCTCATCCTTTTCATGGGGTTCATCGGGGCGTCGCTCAGATACCTACTCGAACTCGCCCTGCCGACCGAAGGAGGTTTCCCCTTCGCAACGCTCTCGATCAACATCTTCGGATGCTTCGTCCTCGAGCTTATCAACCAGTACGTCGGCCGGCGTATGCACCTGCCCGCCGCCCTCGTGAAATCGCTCGGTGTCGGGCTCGTCGGGGCGTTCACCACGCTTTCGGCGTTCTCGACCGAATGCCTCGGGTTCATCCATGCCGGGAAAATAGGGCTTGCCGCGCTCTACATCGGCATCACCATCGTCGCATCGTTCTTGGCGTCGCTCGCAGGCCACGGCGTGTGCCGCGCGCTCGATTCCTTGCGGTTCGCGCGCATCGAGAGGCGGCGCAAGGAGATCCATGCCCGCCACGCGCAAGCCATGCAGGCCAATGCCGAAGTCGAAAAGCGCGCCCAGGCCGCGAATCGTTATCTCGAAAACTGGCAAAGCCGACAACCTTCTCCAGGCACAAGCTCGAAGCCCGAAGAAGATCGCGCCGCACGGGAGGGTCGCCAATGAGCGTGCTCACACTTTTCGTCGTCGGCATCGGAGGAGCCGTCGGCGCTTTATGCCGCAGTAAGGCGACCGCGCTTCTGAAGAAACGCTTCACGGGCGTTTTCCCAGCTGCCACGCTTTGCATCAACGTGACTTCGTGCTTCATCGCCGGTATCGCGCTCTGCCTTCAATCGACGTTCAACCAGACAGCCTACCTGGCACTCACCATGGGCTTTTTGGGCGGGTTCTCAACCATGTCGACCATGAACTACGAAGCGGTCGAGCTTATCATGGGCGGGCAGGCCAAAACGGGCATCGCGTACCTCGCCGCAACATACGCGAGCACGATCGGCGCGGCAGCCGTCGGGTTCGCGCTCACGACGCTTTTCCTATAACACCCTCAAGCGCGGAACGCAAGCCCCTCTACCGGAAGGCAAAGCTCCTTTATGGGGCCAGAATCAAAAATCCCTCATTTGCGCAGGTTTGCCGCGGCAGCTTGAGCGGAGCCGCCTGTACCAACTGCAAAACACCAGGTCAACAGCGACCAGTCAACTTAAGCGCGGAGGCTGGGCTAAAAAACCTGCGCATTTGAACGACTTTTTTCAAGCAGACACAACGGCAACCGGCAGCAGCGCCTATGGCGTCGCCCGCAATAGGCGATTCGCACCCGAACACAGGCACGCGACTACCCGAACCCTCTATTCCTAGCGCCCTACTTCCTATTGTCAATATTTTATGATGGTTCTTATAAGACTATATTCTCGTTTTGGTATATGTCTAAACTAGGACCGTTTTAAGAGAGACGCAAAAGCAAGAAGAAAGGCTCGAACGTTGAGCTTAAAGAAGGACCCTGCATCCTGCGAAGCCGCCCCCGATGCTTCTTCGGGAACGACTTCGCAGGATGCAGGCAGAACGCAAGAAGCAGACCGCACGGCTCGAACCGACGAGCTCGCAGGCACGCCGCACGCGAAAGCACCGCATACCGAAACGACGCACGACTACCTCGCGCACCATCGCCGCAACGCCGTCCTTGCGACCGTGCTCATCGCCGTCGTGGTGCTGCTCTTCCTCGTGGCGCTGGGGGCTGGCCGGTCGAGCGTCACCCCCGCCGACGTCGTCGGCATCCTGGGACAGAAGTACCTCGGTGCAGGAAACGGGTCGTTCTCCGACGCCGCTGTGAACATCGTGTGCAACATCCGTCTGCCACGCGTCATCGCCGCCCTGCTCGTAGGGGCCGCGCTCGCCATATCGGGCGCGAGTTACCAGGGGATCTTCAAGAACCCTATGGTATCCCCCGACATCCTGGGCGCATCCGCCGGCGCATCGTTCGGTGCCGCACTCGCCCTTCTGTGGAGCTTCGGCAACCGCATGGTGCAGGTGATGGCGTTCATCATGGGCTTCGTCGCCGTGGGCCTCACCTATTTCAGCGCGCGTCGCATCGGAAGAAACTCGAACCAGATCCTCCTTCTCGTTCTCTGCGGCCTCATCGTGGGCACGCTGTTCCAGGCGTTCGTGTCGGCCATCAAATACACCGCCGACCCCGATTCGAAGCTGCCGGAGATCACCTACTGGCTCATGGGCTCCATCGCGAAGATCACCTGGGACGACCTGAAGATCTTCCTTTTCCCGTTCATCGCGGGCGCGGCGCCGCTTCTGCTCATGCGCTGGAAGCTCAACACGCTTTCCTTCGGGGACGAGGAAGCCGAATCCCTCGGCGTGAACGTCTCGCTCATGCGCGGCGTCTGCATCCTGTGCGCGACGCTCCTCACCTCGGCGGTCGTGTCCATCGCAGGCGTGGTGGGATGGGTCGGCCTCATCATCCCGCACCTTGTGCGCTTCATGTTCGGGCCCGACAACCGCATCGTGCTGCCGATGTCGCTTTTCGCCGGCGCAGGCTTCATGATCCTCGTCGACATGGCGTGCCGCACGCTCATGGCGAGCGAGATTCCCCTGGGCATCTTAACCTCGATCATCGGCGCGCCGCTCTTCTTCGTCATCCTTTTGAAAACCCGAAAGGAGCTGCGATGATGAACGCTGAAACCGGAAAACGCCGAAACGCGTTCGCAGGCGCCGTCGCGCAACCAACCGCACCCGAAGCCCCCGCGAACACTGCGACCGCACCTCATGCCCACGAGCGCCATACCCTCGACGCGCATGACCTGACCTGCGGCTACAAGTCGAAAGCCGTCCTTTCCCACGTGTCGCTCCATGTGGAGAGCAGACATATCACCTGCCTTTTGGGACCGAACGGCGTCGGCAAGACGACGCTCTTCAAGACCCTGCTCGGCTTTCTGCCCCCCATCGGAGGAGCCGTCGACGTCGACGGGGCAGACCGCGCGTCGCTTTCCCGCAAACAGTTCGCCCGCAAGGTGTCCTACGTCCCCCAAACGCACGAGCCGCCGTTTTCCTACTCGGTGCTCGACATGGTGATCACCGGATGCGCCTCGCAGCTCGGCATCTTAGGCTCGCCGAAGCGCGCCGACTACGACCGCGCAGCCCACATGCTCGAGGAACTGGGGATCGGCCACTTGGCCGCCCGCCCCTACACCGAGATCTCGGGCGGAGAACAGCAGATGGCCCTCATCGCCCGCGCGCTCATGCAGGATGCACGCATCCTCATGATGGACGAACCCACCGCGGCGCTCGATTTCGGCAATCAGGTTGCAGTGTTGTCGTGCATCAAACGGATGGCGTCGCGCGGGCACGGCATCATCATGACCTCGCACAACCCCGACCACGCGTTCCTCTGTTGCACCGATGCCGCGCTCATCACGCGCGATGGTCAGCTCATCGCAGGCACAGTGGACAATGTGGTCACCGAAGAGAACCTGCGGCGCGCCTACGGCATCGACGTGAGTATAACGACGGCACCGGAGCCCGACGGCGATCCTGTGAAAACGTGCGTCCCCATGCTCGCCTGACGAGAAGACGGGCAAGGCGGCAAGGCGTCTGCCTTGCGGTGGCGGTTGGATGCGCGGGGCATCCCTTTCCTTCCCGCAAAACCCAACCATCACCGCAAGGCAGACGCCCGGCAAGCGCGCCCTACCAGCGCAAACACACGCCGCAAAAGAACCGCGGCCGCGTTTGGCATAGAAGCATCCCCAAGAAGAAAGAGGTACCGAAATGAAAAAGGTAATGAACGCAACCGAACCCGCAAGCATGTCTCGCAGGGGCTTTCTGAAAGCCGCCGGCGCAACGGGCGCAACGATCGCCCTCGGCGCGGCGCTCGCGGGCTGCTCCTCCAACAGCGAAAACTCGAGCTCGTCGAGCGACTCTAGCAAGAAAAACGAGCCTGAAACCCCGAAGGTAACCGACATGGGCGGCACCGAGGTCGAACTTCCCACCCAGCCTGCGAAATACGCCGACGGCTGGTACGCCCACAACGAGATCACCATCATGCTCACTGGGGCGGAAGGGCTCGTGGCGACGCACTGCGCCGAGAAGGACTACCCGTGGATGTACAAGGTGTGCCCCAACATGGCGAACGCCACGGCGACCTTCGGCAAAGACTTCAACTTCGAAGAGCTGGCCGAACTCGAGCCGCAGGTCATCTTCGACTCGACCGACGACTTGCGCGACAAGGCGACCGAAGCCGGCATTCCCCTGGTGAACTGCATGTTCAAGACCTTCGATGAGATGAAGAAGTCCATCGAGCTCACCGCGACCGTCTTCGGCGGCGACGCCCCCGACATCGCCAAGAAGTACAACGCCGAGCTCGACCAAGTGCTCTCCAACGTGAAAGCGAAGACCGACAAGCTCGCCGACTCCGAGCGCATAAGCGTGCTCCACGGCAACGCCGTGCATGACCTCACCATCGACGGCACGAACACCATCATCGACGATTGGATCAAGGTCGCCGGCGGCAAGAACGCCGTCACCGAGTCGACCCAGGGCAACGCGCAGGCGAAGTTCTCGCTCGAGCAGGTGGTCGCATGGAACCCTGACGTCATCATCACCGGAAAGGCCGACGACGTCGACGCCATCCTCGCCGACGAGAACTGGGCGACCATCAACGCGGTGAAGAACAAGAAGGTCTACGTGAACCCCAAGGGCGTGTTCGGCTGGGACCGCTACGGCGTCGAGGAGCTGCTCCAGATCCAGTGGGCCGCAGCGACGCTTCACCCGGAGCTGTTCAGCGACCTCAAGATCGAGGAAAAGGTGAAGGACTTCTACGAGACCTACCTGAACTACAACCTGACCGACGACGAGGTGAAGCTTATCCTCTCCGCCAAGAAGCCTGCCTAAGGCGTCTGCGAAAAACGAATCGGGCACATCGACAGGGCGGCTGCGCTGAACTATGGCGCGCCGCCCTTCGTGTACCGTGCGCGTCAACAGAGGCCGCCCCCGCGAAGCGAAAGGCCGGGCGTCAGGAGAAAAACCTCCCGGCGCCCGGCCTTTCGTCGTCTACGACTCTCAGAACCGAGCGCGGAACCGCGCTTCGGGAGCGCCCCGCGAGCGGCTCGCATTCGCTACCGACCTGCGGCTACTCCATGTTCCTGCCGTGGCACTTCTTGAACTTCTTGCCGCTGCCGCAGGGGCACGGGTCGTTTCGGCCCACGTTGGCGAACGGGTCGTTCTTGTCCTTCACGTAAGTCGTCGGCTTCTTCGGCGCGGGCTTCGCGGCCTCGCCGTTCTTCGCTGCCTGAGCCGCCTTCGGGGCCGCCTTGACGTCGGACTCGGTCAGCGCGTCTTCGGGCTTCGAATAGCTCACGCGACCGTCGAGCGGGTTTCGTTCCTCGGGCATGGGCTGCTTCACGGCGATCTGCAGGCGGAGCAGTGTGCGCAGGTAGTCCTCGTACATCGTCGCCGTCAGGCGCTGGAACGCCGCGTACGCCTCGTTCTTGTACTCGACGAGCGGATCGCGCTGCGCGAACGCGCGCAGGCCGATGCCGGTCTTCAGGTAGTCCATCTCAGCCAGGTGCGCCATCCAGCGCGTGTCGATGATTCGCAACATGACCTGGCTTTCCAAGTTGCGCATCATGTCGGGGCCGAGCAGCTGCTCCTTCTCGTCGTACACGCCCTGAAGATATGCGGTAAGCGCCTCGACCACGTTGTCGGGGTCGTCGTCGTGGTCGAGCGACTCCACGCGGAAGTCGGTGCGGCCGGTCATGTTGGCCACCCACGTGTCGACCGCCTTCGCGTCCCAGTCGTCGCTGGCGGAACGCTCCGGGCAGTTCTCCTCGACCACGGCCTGGGCGGCGTCGGAGATGATGCCGGGGATGCGGCCGTTCATATCCTTGCCGTCGAGAATCGAGTTGCGCTCCTCGTAGATGACAGTGCGCTGCAGGTTCATGACGTCGTCGTACTCAAGCACGTTCTTACGGGCAGCGAAGTGCATCGTTTCCACCTGGCGCTGCGCACTCTCGATGGCCTTCGAGACCATACTCGCCTGAATGGGCTGGTCGTCGGGCATGTTCGTCTTTTCCATCATGTTGGAGATGGATTCCATGCGGTTGCCGCCGAAAAGGCGCATGAGGTCGTCTTCGAGCGAGAGGTAGAACTGCGTCGTGCCCGGGTCGCCCTGGCGCCCCGCGCGGCCGCGCAGCTGATTGTCGATGCGGCGCGACTCGTGGCGCTCGGTGCCGATGACGCACAAACCGCCCGCGGCGAGCACCTCCTCGTGCTCCTGCTCGCAGATGGTGCGGGCGCGCTCGAGCGCCTCGGCGCGCTTTTCCTCACTCGGCGCGGGAGCCGCGTTCTGCGGGATGTCCGCCCCTTCTTCAAGCTCGTCGCCCTCGTGGCGAGAGGGGTCGAAGCCCCAGTCGCGCAGCACGTCCTCGGCGAGCACGTCGGGGTTGCCGCCGAGCAGGATGTCGGTGCCGCGGCCGGCCATGTTCGTCGCGATGGTGACGGCGCCCGTGCGGCCCGCCTGCGCCACGATGTGGGCCTCGCGCTCGTGGTTCTTCGCGTTCAAGGTTTCGTGCTTGATGCCGCGCTTGTCCAAAAGGCGGGACAGGCGCTCGGAACTCTCGATCGACACGGTGCCGATCAGGCACGGCTGCCCGGCCGCATGACGTGCGGCGACGTCGTCGGCGACGGCGTTGAACTTCGCATCGATGGTGCGGTAGACCAAATCGTTCTCGTCGACGCGGGCGACGGGCTTGTTGGGCGGGATGGCGACGACCGGGAGCTTGTAGATCTCGCGGAACTCCTTGTCCTCGGTCATGGCCGTGCCGGTCATGCCGGAAAGCTTGTCGTAAAGGCGGAAGTAGTTCTGCAGCGTGATGGTGGCGAGCGTCTGGTTCTCCTCGCGCACGAGCACGTGCTCCTTCGCCTCGAGCGCCTGATGAAGGCCTTCGGAATAGCGACGGCCCTCCATGATGCGGCCCGTGAACTCGTCGACGATCTTCACTTCCCCGCCCGTGACCACGTAGTCGACGTCGCGGTGGAAGAGGAACTGCGCCTTCAGAGCCTGCTGCAGGTGGTTCGGCAGAAGACCCGACGGGTCGGCGTAGATGTCGTCGATGCCGAGCATGGACTCGATCTTCTCAAGGCCGACTTCCGTGGCATTGATGGTCTTCTTCGCCTCGTCCATCTCGAAGTCCTCGTCGAGCACGAGGTGCGGCATGACGCGCGCGAACTTGTTGTAGGTGTCGGCGGCCTGCGTGCCGGCGCCCGAGATGATGAGCGGCGTGCGGGCCTCGTCGATGAGGATGGAGTCGACCTCGTCGACGATGGCGAAATGGTGCCCGCGCTGCACGCGCGCCGACGCCTTCGTGACCATGTTGTCGCGCAGGTAGTCGAAACCGAACTCGGAGTTCGTGCCGTAGGTGACGTCGGCCTTGTACGCGGGGATCTTCTGGGCGGGGCGCATGCCGTTCTGGATGAGCCCGACGTTCATGCCGAGGAAGCGGTAGATCTGCCCCATCCATTCGGAGTCGCGCCGCGCGAGGTAGTCGTTCACCGTGACGATGTGCACGTTCTCGCCCGAAAGCGCGTTCAGGTAGCCGGCGAGGGTCGACACGAGCGTCTTGCCTTCGCCCGTCTTCATCTCGGCGATCTGGCCCTCGTTCAAGGCCATGCCGCCGATGAGCTGCACGTCGAAGTGGCGAAGGCCGATGGTGCGCACCGACGCCTCACGCATGGTGGCGAACGCCTCGGGCAGAAGGCTCGCCAAATCCTCGCCCGCGCTCGCGCGCTCGCGCAGCGAGTCGGAGAACGCGCGCAGCTCCTCGTCGCTTTTCGCCTTCATGCCGGACTCGAGCCCGTTGATCTTATCGACGATGGCCTGGTAGCGCTTGAGCTGCTTGCCCTCGCCCATCGTCAGAAGCTTCGAAAGGAAACCCATGTCGTGCCGTCTTTCTCGAGCTAGATGTTTGAAATCGGATATCGCACCATGTGCGGCTATAACTTTTCCCACTCTAACATAAGGGCCGCGCGCGCAAGGGAAATCCACCACACCATCAGACCGATTAACCTTGGGAAAGGCTAATCGTATCATGGGGAAACGCCGGATGCGGCGGACGCGAGCGTTCGCAAGCGACCTGAGGGGACGCGTCGCATGCGCACGGCGCGCAGAGGCAGGGCGACGCGACGTGCGGACGTTTCGCCCCCCGCGCGGCGGCGTCCGCGCGCGAACACGTCGCATGTGGATGACCGCGCGCCCTACGCCAGCTGCTCGACCGACTCGATGACGCTGCGGTAGAGCCTCACGAGCGCCGTCGACGGGTCGATCCCCAGCTCGTCGGCCAAGTAGCGCCGGCAGGTGAAGTAGGTGTCGATCGCCGCCGCCCGCTGGCCCGCGTCGATCTGCGCCTGCATGAGCGCGGCGTACGCGTCCTCCCGTCCGCCGTCACGTCGGACGGCTTCACGCGCGAACCACAGCGCCGCGCGCGACTCGCCCGCCTCCGAAAGGCGCGTCGAGGCGGCCACGAGTGCATCGACCAGATCGGAGCGGAAGCGCCGGCGCATGGACGCGATGTAGTCGTTGTTCGTCTCGCTCGGGAGCAGCTCCTGGGCGAACTCGTCGCCGACCGCGGCAAGATGCGCCTGCCAGCCCTCGACGTCGATCCGCCCGAACGACAGCGAGCGGCACATCGCGTCGAAGTCGGCGACGTCGCATTCGAGCAAGCGGGCATCGAGCCGCACCCCGCCCTGATCGCGGAGCAGGTACGGACACGAGCCCTCGAACTCGAGCGCGCGGCGGAGCTGCGACCACACGGTGTAGAAGCTCTTCTGCGCGGCCTCGCGCGTCATGTGCGGCCACAGCATTTCCAGAAGGCGCGAACGGGAAAGCTCGCGCCCGCGGTTCAGCACGAGGAGCGCGAGGAGCGTCTTCGTCTTTTGACGGCTGAACTTCGACGCGTCGACGGGGACGCCGCCGATGCGCACGTCGAGCCCGCCGAACAGGCCGACGTAGAGCATGGGAACGTGCGCGGCGGCGGCTTCCCTGCGCGCAGGGGACTGCGGGGCGTAACGGTTCCTCGCCGCCGTATCGCGCGCGGCGGCGGCCCGCTCCTCGCGGATCACGTCGCGACGGTAGGCCGCGCGCTCCGCGAACAGCGCGACCTCTGCGCGATGGGCACGGGAAAGCACGGACTCGGGAGGAAGGCAGCGCTTCGGGAGCGCGCCCGAGTCGACCGCTCGGGAAAGGGCGCTCGCGATGCGCAGCGAAAGCCACGAAGGCGATGGGGGCGCGTCGCCTGAGGACACGGCGTCGCGCGCCCCCGAAGCGACCGCCGTCTCGCGCGCGTCGACGCCGTCCGCCAAGCAGGCGATGTCGCACGCCCATCCCCCGATGAGCTCGGCGGTGTCTGAGTCGACCTCCGCGCGCCTTGCGTCCGAAGGCCCGCCTGCCGCCGCCTTCGCAAGCCGCGTCACCGCGAAAAGCGCGCAGACGCAGGCGCTCTCGTCGCGCCTGCCCTCTCGGGCAAGTCGCTCGCATTCGCCGGCGAGCGCCTTCGGCCCGCGCGCGATCGCAAGGGCGAGCGCGACGTCCTCCCCCGCCGCGAAGCTCGGCGCACCGTGGCCTCCCGCTTCCGCGGCGCGCCCCTGCGCTTTCCCCTCGCGGACGAGATCGCGAAGCGCCGACTCCCTGCGCGGGTTGGGCTCGCCCGCGCCCACGAAGGCGGCGAGCCCGAGCATCCGCGCCCTCATCGCAGGGTCGGCCGTGCGCGCGAACACGATGCTCTCGGCGAGGAACGCGGCGCTGCGGGCGTCGTCGAGAACCGCGAGACGCACCGCCTCGTCGGCGATGAGGGCGAGCCGGCACGACCCGTGGCGCTTGTCGACGAAGGCGAACAGCTCGTGGGCCGCCTTGAAGCACCCGCCGCGCAAAAGGTCCGCGCCGCGTTCCGCGAGCCACAGAGCGCACGAGTCCTTCTTCGCGAGCACGCGCATGATCGCGCAGGCACGGCTTCCCAAGCCACGGCCGAGCAGGTCGTTCGCAAGGCGGATGACGAGGGCGTTCGCCGTATCGCAGGTCGAGCGCGCCGCCATCGCGCCGAGACTGCGGGAAAACGCGGACGCGAGCGTCGCCGCGTCGATCGGCGCGGCCGCAAACGACGCCTCCCGCGCGTTCACGCCGAGAAACGGGTAGTCCTCTTCCGCGCGCGAAAGCGCCTCGCGCGCCGCCCCCTCCGCAAGGTAGGGTCTGATGTCGAGCGGCGTGCCGCTGCCGATCGCCAGCGCGAGAAACGCCGCGAGCAGCATGCTCGCCGACGGCTCGTCGGCCGCGACGCCGCGCAGGACCGCCGACCCGTCGTCCCCTCCCCAGGCGACGCACGCGATGCGCCCGCCGGCGGACGGATTGCCCGATGCGCGGGGCGCGGCGGCCGCCTCGGCATCGTTCAAGAGCATCTGCCGCGCCGAGAGCTTCAGCCGGTCGCGATGCCGGTCTGCATATGCGTCGCAGGAGGGGACGCAGGTCGCGACGACCTCGTTTCCCGCGGAAAGCAGCTCGTCGACGACGCCCGAGAACGCGTCGGCGCGGTCGGAGTCCAGCCGCGGGACGTCGTCGAACACCACGAGCGAGGGCTGCGCGTCAACCTTGCGGATCGCCTGCGCCATGCCGCCCGCGTCGAGGTCGCGCAGAAAGCACGGACTCGACGCGTTCACCCAGAACGTATGGCGGAACGAGAACACGACCTCGGCGTATTCGGCCGCGAGCAGGGTCTTGCCGAACCCTGTGGGCGCGACGACGAAGCGCGCGACGCCCCGATCGCGGAGAAGCCGCGCAATGAGGTCGGGACGGGAAACGAGTGACTGGTCTTTGAGGTGCTTGGGGCGCCTTCCCTTGCAAGCGGCTGAATAGAGGAAACCTGACATGAGCAACTCCTTCGGATGACGTGCCGAAACGTTGCTTTATCATACGGTAGCTACCTTATTGTATAGGAGTAGGCCCATCGATTAAACCGATTATTGTGCGCATGCTCGGCGCGATAGAGGCGAAATCGGGCCAGGGCTTAAGCGCGCACGGCAGCCGAGCTCACGAGGGAAGGGCGCCCCATCTCCGCGCGCTCTGCCCCGAAAACCCGTTTACTACCGCGAAAGGAAAAAATTTCTCCTTGTTGGAACCGCGTTGGAAAGCAACGCCCTTTCCGCGCGAAACCCGGGAAAAAGAAGGCCCCGAACCCCGCTTGCGCGGTGCGGTTCGGGGCCTTCGTCGCGAGCAGCGAGCATAGCGCTGCCGCACGGTGAGCGAAGCCTACCTCTTCGACAGCAGCTTCGAGATGCGGTCGGAGTAGACCACGTCGGTAAGCCCCGCTTCCTTCGCAAGGTCGACCACCGGCGCGTCGTTCCAGAGTTCCTCTAAGCGATAGAACTCGCGCGTCTCGGGCTGGAACACGTGCACGACGAGCTCGCCGTAGTCGAGCAGCGACCACGATCCGTCGCGGGTTCCCTCGCGATGCAGGGGCTTCACGCCGCCCTTGTCGCGCAGCTGGTCCTCGATCTCGTCGACGATCGAGGAGACCTGACGGCTGTTCGACGCGGTCACGATCACGAAGTAATCGGTTTCGCCGACGAGCTCGGCGACGTTCTGCACGACGATATCGCTCGCCTTCTTCTCGTCGGCAGCAACCGCCGCGATGAGCGCGAGCTCGCGCGACGTCTTCTTTTCGGTGTCCGTCACAGTTATTCCTTTCGCTTCTTCTTGTTCACGTAGGGTTTCTCGTTCTTCACAGCGTACGCGTTCCACACCGCGACCGTGCGCGGATGGAGCGTGCGCCCTTGCTCGATGATGAGAATCGTCCAATAGCCGAGCACCGCCACGAACAGCTCTTCGAGCGTCGCCTTCCCGATAAGCGCGCGAAGCTCGTCGACGCGGCCGAACCGGCGGTTCTCCTCAAGCGCATCTGCGCAGTAGAGTACCATATCGAGCGGCGTCATATCGACTTCGCCCGTGGTGTGACGGTCGATCGCCTGAAGCACATCGGCGGGAATCTGCGGGAACGCGCGCCCAAGCGCCGCCGCGGCCGTCGGGCCATGGAGGAGCCGCGGCTGGTGCTCGAAGATCCACGGGTCGACCGAGATCCCCACCTCACGGGCGCGCTTGCGTATGTCCTCGTCGTCGTAGCCCTTGTCCCAATCGTGGAGCAGCCCCGCCAGGCGCGCGCGGCGCACGTCGACGCCGTAGGTACGGGCGAGCTTCTCCGCCGCCTTCACCACGCCCATCACGTGCGTGAAGCGCTTCTCGCTCACACGCCCCGAAAGCTCGGCCTTGCGCGCCTCGAAGAAATCGTCGCTAAGCGCGTCGCCTTCGGGGCTCGCATCGCATTCGTTAACCTTACCCACGTTCGGGTCACTTCTCCTTTCGATAGAGCCCGTGCGCCTCGATGTAGTCGAGCACGCCGGCCATCGTCAGATACCGAATCGATTTACCCGCGCGGACGCGTTGCCTGAGATCGCTCGACGAAACCGACAACGCCGTCGCCTCGAGGAAGTCGACCGAAAACGGCCCCTCGTTAAGCGCGCGGCGCACCTCCGACAAGTCGTAGCCGGGGCGCGTCACCGCGATGAACCGCGCGAGGCGGGCGACCTCCTCGCTTTCGTGCCACCGCGAGATCTTGGCCACCGCGTCGGCCCCTGTGATGAAGAAGAGCTCGACGTTGTCGGGGTAGAACGAGCGCAGCTCGCGCAGCGTGTCCACAGTGTAGGTGTTGCCCCCGCGCTTTATCTCGAGCGCGCTCACGTCGAAGGCGGGATTGCTCTTAACCGCGAGCCGGCACATTTCCAGGCGGTCGGCCGCAGGCGTGACGTCGCGGTCGCGCTTGAACACGGGGTTTCCCGCGGGAATGAACACGACCGCGGAAAGCCCGTAGGCCTCCCGCGCCTGCTCGGCGCAGGCCAAATGCCCGATGTGGATCGGGTCGAACGTGCCGCCCATGATGCCGAGGCGCGTGCGCGATCCGTCGGCGCCGAGGCGATCGAACCGGTCGCACACGTGGTCGATGAGCGATGCCCTCTCCCCCACGCCTAGCGCACCTGCCCCGTCCCGCGCAAAAGGTACTTGTAGCTCGTGAGGCCCTCGGTCGCAAACGGGCCCCTCACGTGCAGCTTTTGCGTGGAGATGCCGATCTCGGCGCCGAGGCCGAACATGCCGCCGTCGGTGAAGGCGGTCGAGGCGTTGACGTAGACGGCCGCGGCGTCGACACCCGCAAGGAAGCGCTCCGCGGCAGCGGCCCCCGCAGCCGACTTCTCGTCGACGACGATGGCCTCCGAGTGCTTCGTGCCGTAGCGGTTGATGTGCGAAATGGCCTCGTCGACGCCCGAAACGCACTTGACGGCGATTTCGGGACCCAAGTACTCCGTCTCCCAGTCGGCCTCTGTGGCGCGATCGACCTTGAGCGCCTGACCGACCGGCAAGCGGTCCGCCCCCGCCGCGAGCGCCGCGCGGCACGCCTGCTCATCGGCGTGGATGGCCACGCCCGCGTCGGCGAGAGCGTTCAGCACGCCGGGCAAAAACGCATCGGCGACAGAGGCGTCGACGAGCAGCGTCTCGCAGGCGTTGCACACGCCGAAGCGGCGGCACTTCGCGTTCACGACGATGTCGCGCGCCATGGCGAAGTCGGCGGTCTCGTGCACGTACACGTGGCAGTTCCCTGTGCCCGTCTCGATGACGGGGACCTTCGCCACGTCGACGCAGTGGCGGATGAGCCCCGCCCCGCCGCGGGGAACGAGCACGTCGACGACGCCGCGCAGCGACATGAGCTCATCGGCGGCGGCGCGGTCGGTCGACTCGATGATGCCGATCGAGCCTTGCGGCATCCCCGCTTCCGTCGCCGCGGCGGAAAGCGCGCGCGCGATGGCCGCGCACGATGCGGCCGCAAGCGAGCCGCCGCGCAGCACGCACGCGTTTCCCGACTTCAAGCAGATGCCCGCCGCGTCGGCCGTCACGTTCGGACGCGCCTCGTAGATCACGGCGACCACGCCGAGCGGCACGGACACGCGCGCAAGGTCGATACCCGAGTCGAGCACGCGATGCTCGAGCACGCGCCCGAGCGGGTCGGGAAGCCCCGCCACGTCCTCGAGCGCGCTCGCCATGCCCTCGACGCGCTCGGGCGAGAGCGCGAGCCGGTCGACGAGGCTTTCCTTCGTGCCCTTCTCGCGCGCCGCCGCGACGTCGCAGGCGTTCGCCTCGAGAATCGCATGCGCATTCTCGCGCAGCGAGCGCGCCATCGCCCGAAGCGCCGCGTCGCGCTCCTCGCCCGACGTCTGGGCAAGGCCCGCGCTCGCATCCTTTGCGGCACGCGCGACCGCGAGCACCTCTTCATGCAGCGAAGCCATGGTTCCTCCTAGCTACTCGAACGCGATCAGGTCGTCGCGGTGGATCACGGGTTTGTCGGCAAAGGCGGAAAGCAGCCGGTTGCGCTCGAGCTCCTCGCGCGAGCGGCCGCAGGACAGGTCGACCTCGTCGCTCGAGAACGCGGTGCGCCCGCGCGCGAACAGGTGCCCCGAGCCGTCCTTCACGTCGACGATGTCGCCGTCAGCGAAGCGCCCTTCCACACGCACCACGCCCACCGACAGAAGCGAGCTTCCCCGCTCGATGAGCGCGCGCTTGGCGCCGTCGTCGACCACGAGCGCGCCGCGGGCCGCGTCGCCGAGCGCGATCCAGAGCTTGCGCGGGGTGATCTCGTGGGGCTGCTCGAGCGCGACGAAGCGCGTGCCGATGTCCTCGCCCGCCGCCGCGCGGACGACGGCGCGCTCGGCGTGCCCCTGACAGATGACGAGCGGGATGCCCGCCGCCATGAGCACGCGCGCGGCCTTGATCTTGGTGATCATGCCGCCCGACCCGACCGACGAGCCCGCATCGCCTGCAACGCCCATGATTCCCTCGTCAATGCGGTTGACCCGCTTGATGAGCTGGGCGTTCTCGTTTTTCGCGGGGTTGGCGTCGTAGAGCCCGTCGATGTCGGACATGATCACGAGCAGGTCGGCCTCGACGAGGCATGCCACGAGCGCGGCGAGCGTGTCATTGTCGCCGAAGCGGATCTGCTCGACCGACACGGTGTCGTTCTCGTTCACGATGGGAACGACACCGAGCTCGAGCAGGCGGGATAAGGTGTCGCGCGCATGGAGGTAGGCCGTGCGGTCGGCCGTGTCGCGGCGCGTGAGCAGCACGAGCGACGTCGTGATGCCGTGATGGGAGAACGCGCTCGCGTAGGCGGCGGAAAGCACGCTCTGCCCCACCGAGGCCGCAGCCTGGAGGCTCGGCATGTCGGTCGGGCGCCGCTCGATCCCGAGCGACTCGAGCCCGCACGCGATCGCGGCGCTCGTCACGATGATCGGCTGCCACCCGGCGGCGCGCACGGACGCTATCTGGGACGCGATGTCCTCGAGGAACGCGTAATCGACCTTGCTCTCGCTTGTAGTGAGCGTCGAGGACCCGATCTTCACCACAAGCGGGCGCCCCGCCACGCGCGACGCGGCGAAGCCCTTCTCATCCTTCATGTTCATGCCGCTCCCATCTGCGAATACGCCTATTCGTCAAGCTCTGCGAACACGTCGTCGGCCGTTGCCGACTCGAACTCGAAGGCGCGCCCGACAATGCGGATCTCGTCGCCGTTGCGCGCGCCCGCCTTCTCGAGCGCGTCTTCCACGCCCAAGCGCTTGAAGCGGTGCTGCAGAAACGAGATGGCCTCCTCGTTCTCCCAGTCGGTCTGGATGACCATGCGCTCGACCTGCCCGCCCTCGACGCGGAACACGCCGTCGGAGAGCTTGCGCACCGTGAAGCGGCGGTCGCGCTGCTCGCGGCGGTGTTCCCACACGTGTTCGAACTCGACCGCGTTCTCGGCCTCCTTCGCGCGCGCCTCCTCACGCAGCTCGTGCACCTTGGTGGCGATGGCGGCCTTGAGCGAGTCGACCCCCTTGCCCGTAAGGGCGCTGATGCAGTAGAGCTTCGGGTCGATGGGGCTCTTCGCGAACTCGTCGCCGCCCGCAGCGGCGATGGAGTCCTCGCGCACGCGCTCAGCGAGCTTGCGGCACACCTCTTCGGTGCCCGCGACATCGATCTTGTTCGCGACGACGATGCGCGGACGGTTCGCCAGCTCGTCGGCGTACAGCGCGAGCTCGCGGTTGATCACCTCGTAGTCGTTCAGCGGGTCGCGTCCCTCGTAGTCGCCGGTGAGGTCGACCACGTGCACGATGAGCGCCGTGCGCTCGATGTGGCGCAGGAACTCGTGCCCGAGCCCGCGCCCTTCGTGCGCTCCCTCGATGAGGCCGGGGACGTCGGCCACGACGAAGCTGTAGTCGCCGCTCGTCGCCACGCCGAGGTTCGGCGTGAGCGTGGTGAACGGGTAGTCGCCGATCTTCGGGCGCGCGGCGCTGATCTTCGAGATGAGCGAGGACTTGCCAGCCGACGGCATGCCGACGAGCGCGGCGTCGGCCATGAGCTTCATCTCGAGCTCGATCCATTGCTCCTGCGACGGCTCGCCGAGCTCGGCGAACGCAGGCGCGCGGCGCGTCGAGGTGACGAAGTGCGTGTTGCCGCGGCCTCCCACGCCGCCGAGCGC
Source organism: uncultured Ellagibacter sp. (assembly GCA_934654815.1). Classification (GTDB taxonomy): domain Bacteria; phylum Actinomycetota; class Coriobacteriia; order Coriobacteriales; family Eggerthellaceae; genus Ellagibacter. Next base: position 55,630 of record CAKUGU010000001.1, on the reverse strand, counting down.
GACCGTCACCTGCTCGCCGTCGTGCGTGAGGTCGGCGATGAGCTCGCCGGTTTCCTTCGTCTCGTCGGAGTACTCGTGCACGACCGTGCCGACGGGCACCTTCAGGATCAAATCCTCGCCGTCGGCGCCGTGCATGCGGCTTCCCTTGCCGTGCGTGCCGCGCTCGGCCTTGAAATGGTGCTTGAAGCGGTAATCGATGAGCGACGAGACGGTCATGTCGGCCTGCACGATGACGTTGCCGCCGTGCCCGCCGTCGCCGCCGTCCGGGCCGCCTTTAGGAACGTGAGCCTCGCGGCGAAACGACATGCACCCGGCGCCGCCGTCGCCGCCCTTCACGAATATGCGTACCTTATCTACGAACATGAGAAATCCTCCGTGTTCTTATGGGCACGCCTTCGTGCCCGGTATCGGTTGATTGTAAACGAAAGGCGCCCTCTGGTAAGCAGGGGGCGCCTTGTAACCGACTATCTATGCGATTTACGCGGTCGTGTACGTTTAAGCCTCGACGTCGGGGCGAACGTGCACGCGGCGCTTCACGCCGCGAGTGAACTCGAGCGTGCCGTCGCAGAGCGCGAACAGGGTGTCGTCCTTGCCGCGGCCGACGTTCTCGCCCGGATGGAACTTGGTGCCGCGCTGACGAACGATGACGTTGCCGGTGCGAACCTTCTGACCGCCGAACATCTTCACGCCGAGTCGCTGTGCGTGAGAGTCGCGACCGTTACGGCTGGAGCCTAAGCCTTTCTTATGAGCCATGGTAAAATGCCTCCCTTAAACTATTCGGCCGTTGCGGTGCCGACGGACTTGATTTCCACGCGAGTGAGCTGCTGGCGATGGCCGCGCAGCTTCTTGTAGTTCTTGCGCTTCTTGAACTTGAAGACGAGCTGCTTCTCGCCCTTGAACTGCTCGAGAATGACAGCGGTCACCTTGGTGGCAGCGGCCTTGGCCGGATCGGCCTCGACCTTGTCGCCGTCAACGATGCAGATGGCCGGAAGCTCGACCTCTGCGCCAACCTCAGCATCGAGCTTCTCGATGTTGATGCGGTCTCCGGGGGCAACCTTGTACTGCTTGCCGCCCGTCTTTACGATTGCGTACATGTACTCTCCTTATGGCGAAATAACTGCATGCGATAACTTTGAAGCGTGGCCGTAGCAAGTCCGAAACCGGTACATATGCACCGCCGCCGCGTATCATCGCACTTATTCCCGATTGCGCCTTCGTTAGCGCAACCTGTTGAATGATAGCAGAAGTCGCCCGAGAGCGCGACCCCGCAACGTGGATTTTTCGTGTCGAGAAGATGGGGCCTACATCGAGAACAATGGAGAAAGACGCATCGCGCAAATGGCGCCGAAGGTTCCTTCCATAGTAGTAAAGTGAATCGAGGGGGAATTCAAACAAAGAGGGGGATGACGCCATGGGCGAAGAGGAACATGCCTCGGCGGACGAAAAAAGCCGTTTCGCATCGACGGACATCATCGGGCTCATGGGCTTCGGCTTGTCCACCGGGTGGCTGTTCGCGTTGCTGTTCTCCAACCACGCCGGAAGCGACCCCGAAGAGTTCGCCTTGCTGCGTCTGGTCGGCCTTGTTTCCATGGCGGTATGTCATTTCGCCTACCGCAAGATCGCCGACAGCATTTCTGACAGGAAAAACCGCCGTGCCGTCATCGTGGTCACGGCCTGCCTGGGGTCCGTGCTGCCCCTTTGCCAAGTCGTCGCATGCTTCATGCCCGTCCCTGCTTTCCTAGCGGCTGTGTGCTGGTGCGCCTTCGGCGCGGCGGCACCGCTGTCGATTGCCATATGGAGCGAGTACTTTTCCCTGCTCGAGCGCGACTTGGCACCGACGGCGAGCGCAGCATCCTACGCGATTGCGGGATGCTGGTTCTTGGCGAGCGAGAACCTCTCCTCGCCTTGGTGCCAAGCCTCCCCGATCGCCGCTCTTTTGCTGAGCTGCGTGTTCTACCTGCTTTTCTCTCGAGAAAGCGGTGCACCGGAGCTTATCCCGGTCAAGGAAGGACGAGAGCGGCTTACCCTCACCTGGGATACCGGCATCGTACGTGTTTGCTTCGGGTTCGCCTTCGGGTTCCTTCTTCTCGCCTTCCTCGCAACACCACAATCTTTCAATGGCACGTTGCTCTTCGGGGTCAGCATGCTTCTCTGCTGTCTGCTTCAAGTGGCGGTGTTATTCGCAACCAAGAAGAGGGACTACCCTTACGAATTGACCTTGCGAGTGGTTTTTATCTGTCTTGCGCTCGCGCTGCTATTCGCAATAGCCCCTCCCGAGCAGCTCGTCATCGTCGTCGCCGCCGTTGCCTTCGTCGGCTTCGTCTTCATCGACATGTCCGGCTGGGCCTCTTTGTCCGTCATCGTCTCAAGGCATCGATCGCAGCCCGTCTACCAGTTCCTGCGCGGAAATACCTTTTTCATCGGCGGCCTTCTGCTCGGCTGGATATACGGAACGATCGCCCTCGGGCTCTCACCGCTTCCCCTGCGGCTTTCCTTCGAGCAAAGCTGCACCCTCATCCTCGCAGTTCTCTTCGTCGTGGTGACCATCGTTCCCATAGGGCACGACCCCCTCACCACGGAAGCCCAAAGCAAAACGAAAGAATCCGCATCTGCCGACAAGGACAGTGTCGTCAAGCTCGAAATCACGGACTCCTTGCGGGAAGAAGCATGTCTCGCCGTCGCCGAGCGGTACGGCCTGTCCCCTCGCCAGCGCGAGGTGCTGCTCCTTTTGTCCAAAGGGCACAACGCAGCGGCAATCGAACGCGAGCTTTGCGTTTCCAACGCGACGGTCCGCTCCCACACGTATCAGGTCTACGGAAAAATCGGCGTCAATTCGCGTCAAGAGCTCATCGACCTCATCGATGGTGAAATATCGCGGTCTTCGTAGCCCTCGTATTCGCCTTCATGAAAAGCCACCCTCTCATGGCCATTCAACTGGGGAAACTCTAGCAATTCGTCGATTCATCATTCCCATTCGAGTATGATTAGCTCTCATGCATCAGTGATGAAACCTTCTTTTTCAGCATTGACGTTGATGATTCGCTTCCTCGTTTAGCGCATCTTTGTTCTCGCCAAACCGGTTACGGCACAGACGAGGAAACGAGGAGGAATCATGCGCTTTGCCAAACCATTGGGCGGCGCCTTTTTGGTGGGAGGCATCTTCGGCCTCCTCGGCCAAGGGCTCGCCATGATCTACTGGCAGGTTCCCTTTCTCGAGGGGAACCAGACCATAGCACTGCTGCTCACTATGGGCGTGCTCGGCGGTGTCCTATTCGCCACCGGGGCATGGGACAAAATCGAGAAAATCGGAGAGATGGGCGCGACGCTTCCCTTCGTCGGCCTGGGGGCGACCATGTCGGGCATCACCTTCGGCACGAAGATGAAGACGGGCAGCCTCGCCCGCGGCGTATGGGTCGCCTTCAAGGAAATCATGCTCAAGGTCGTGGGCGCGACCATGATCATTCTCATGATCGTCTCAGCGGCGATTTTCTTCCTAGACGGAGGGAGCACCCATCTCGGTGCAGACGCCCTTGCCTTCGCGCAAGAAACCGGAGCGCCTGCTGCAGTACCCGCATACGTATCCATCATGCCGAACGCCGCAGGGGATCTGCTCACGAACATGCTCACCGTGCACGACCCGTCTTTAGCGCCCGCAACGTTGGCCTTCTCCTTCCTGGGCGTGGGAGCGTTCTCGGCCCTTATGCAGCTTGCGGTCATGCTCACCGGGGTCACGGTTCCCACCCTGTTCTCGATTTTGATCGTGGCAGGTGGCTTGCTCACCATTCCCGGGTGCATGAGCCCCGTGCTCGACACACTCGGCGGCGGCGCGCAGGTGGTGATCATGGATTTCGGGCAGGCAACCGTGCAGCTTTTCTGCTTCGCCTTGGCAGGCGGAGTTCCCGGCCCCATGCCCTTCATCATGGTCATCGCGCTCTTGCTCGCGCTTGATGTCATCGGAGCCCTGGGAGCAATCGCCCGAGCGGCCCTCCTTTCCAAGAATGGCCCGAAAGCCGATACTCCCCGAAACGAAGCGAGCGCAGCGCACACCGAATAAGACGCGGCACGCGAAAGCAGCACCGAGTCTTAATCCGCAAGGATTCATCGAAGAGGGAAAACGGCGCGAAATGCGCCGAATATGCAAGAGAGAGGAAAAACAATGGCAAAAAGCGACATCGCCGACAAGTCCGTCATCAAGGCGCTCGGCCTATGCGGTTTCGGCATGGCAGCCAACCCGGCGTCGATCGACGTTAAAGACGGCCGGGCAGTACGAATCAGGCCGCTTCACTACGACGAAAACTATACCCGCGAAGAGCTCAAGATGTGGAGCCTCGAGAAAGACGGGCACACCTTCGACCCCGGCTTCAAATCGCTCATTCCGCCTCTGGCAATGGGGTACAAGATGCGCACCTATTCCAAGAATCGCGTTCCCTACCCTTTGATTCGCGAAGACTGGGACCCCAAGGGCGAGCGCAACACGCAGAATCGCGGCAAGTCGAAGTATCGCCGCATCTCCTGGGATGAAGCGACGCAGATCGTCGCCGAGGAAGTCGCCCGCATGCACGAAACCTACGGTCCCTACGCGGTCTATTGCCAAGGCGAGGGCCATGGCGAGGCGAAGAACTATAACGGGTCGCACGGCACTCCCATCCAAATGCTCAACTTGGTAGGCGGATGCACCGTCCAATCCCGTCAACCCGACTCCTGGGAAGGTTGGGTTTGGGGCGCCAAGCACATCTGGGGCATGGAGCCGCTCGGCGAGAACAAGTACTGCAACGGCATTTTCCGAGACATCACCCAAAACGGCGACGCGGTGCTGTTCTGGGGATGCGACCCCGAAACCACCCCATGGGGATGGGGCGGACAGCTTCCTTCCCGCATGTGCTATTGGTTCAACGAAATAGGCGTGAAGTCCATCTTCATCTGCCCCGACGTGAACTACGCGGGCGCAGTCCATGCAGATAAATGGATCCCTGTGCTTCCCAACACCGATGCCGCCCTGCAGCTTGCCATCGCGCATGTGTGGTTCACCGAGGAGACTTACGAGAAGGACTACATCAAGACCCACGCCGTCGGATTCGACTGGTTCGAGAGCTACGTTATGGGTTACATCGACGGCGTGGAGAAAACGCCCGCGTGGGCCGCTAAAAAGTGCGGCGTTCCCAGCTACCGCATCAAGGCGCTCGCTCGCTACTGGGCGAAGCACAACGTTTCTATCGGACACTGTAACGGCGGCGGCATGGTGCGCTCGCCCTTCTCTCATGAGCCTGCGCGACTCGAGGTGAGCCTTCTCGGCATGCAAGGCGTCGGCATGCCCGGGCGCCATCAATTCAAGTTCATCGAATGGCAGCTTTTCGGGTTCGATTCCGTAAGCCCTGTCCCCCGCGGGGAAATCTATACCACGCTCGAAAGCGCCTTCAACGGTGACCAGCAGCGCCTCGGCCCCTCCTTCGTCATGAAGACCAAGCTTCCCGAACTCATCGAGAACCAGGCGAAAGGCGAATCAACCCACTGGTACAGCCATGGTCCCTGCGCCATGCCCGCACCTGACCAGTTCATCCCCTTCGAATTCCCCATGTCGGGAGGCAATGGCATCCATATGATCTGGTCGGACGCTCCTTGCTGGTCGACCTGCTGGAACGGCGGCTTCAAGTTCGAGGAGGCGCTGCGCAACGAAACCATCGAGACCGTCGTCGTGCAGCATCCCTGGATGGAAAATGACACCGTCTTCGCCGACATCATCCTTCCCTGCGCCACCACCCTTGAATGCTCCGATATTTCCAACGACAACATGAACGGCCAGGTTAACCTGTTGTTCCTGGAAGAGCAGGCAGTCGACCCCCAGGGCGAGGCGAAATCGGACTTCCACTGCGTCTGCGAGGTCGCGAAGAAGCTCGAGAAGTTCGGCGGCAAGTACGCGGGGCTCTATGACAAGCTCACGCGCGGCATGACCCAAGAGGAAGCGATCAAGAACGGCTTCGACAACTCCGGCGTTCCCCAAGACTTCAGCTACGAGGACCTCAAGGAGAAGAAATTCTGGGCATCGAAGGTTCGCGATGGATGGGAAACGGAGCCGGCCGGCCTTTACAACTTCTGGAAGGACCCGGAGAACTACCCGCTCGAAACCCCGAGCGGCAAGCTCGAGTACTACTCCACACGCCTGGCCGAGAACTTCCCCGACGACGAAGAGCGCAGGCCTTATGCGCAGTGGGTCGAGAAGTCTGAGGAGCACGACGAGCGCAAGGGCGGAAAGCGCGCCGAGAAATACCCGTTCCTACTCGTCTCCAATCATCCGCGCTGGCGCGTGCATGCACAGTGCGACGACATCCCCTGGCTGCGTGAAATCGAGACCTGCAAGGTCGTAGGCCCCGACGGCTACGCCTATGAACCGGTATGGATCAATCCCAAAGATGCAGCCGAATACGGCATCGAGGACGGCGAGATCGTCAAGCTCTACAACGAGCGCGGCACCGTCCTCGGCGGAGCGCGCCTCACCGAGCGCGTCATGCCCGGCGCGATCTATCAGGACCACGGTGCACGCATCGACGCCATCGTCGCCGGCAAGGGCGGAATCGACCGCGGCGGCGCGAACAACCTGATCTGCCCGAGCGCCACCTCTTCGAAGAACGTTCCCGGAGAGGTCACCAACGGCTTCCTCGTCGCGTTGGGCAAAGTCGACATCGACGAGATTAAAGCCCAACACCCCGATGCCTTCGCTCGCGATTACAGCAGCGAATGCGGCCTGGTAGCCAGCGCCTACATCATCGAAGAAGGAGAGTAAGCCATGTCGAAGGTATTCCTCATCGACGTCAACAAATGCAACGGTTGCGCAAACTGCCAAGTAGCTTGCAAAGACGAACACTGCAACCAGCCCTGGCTTCCCTACGCCGAAGCCCAACCGATGACCGGCCAGTTCTGGTGCAAGATGCACCAGAAAGAACGCGGTCAGGTCCCCGTGGTGAAGGTTTCTTACCGTCCGGAGATGTGCAACCATTGCGCGGACGCCCCTTGCATGAAAGCAGCGCCGGACGCGGTCTATCGCCGCGACGACGGGCTCGTGATCATCGACCCCGAGAAGGCGAAAGGCAACAAAGCCTTAGTGGATTCGTGCCCCATGGGCGCCATCTACTGGAACGAAAAGCTTGAACTTCCCCAGAAGTGCACCGGTTGCGCCCATCTTCTCGACAATGGTTGGGACGTTCCACGCTGCGTCGACGCTTGTCCCACCGAGGCTTTGCGCTATGTCGACGAATCGGAAGTCGACATGGAACGCGCCGAGACGCTTCCTGGCATGGAAAGCCTCGGCTCCAAGGTTTACTACTACAACCTGCCCAAGCGCTTCGTCGCAGGAGCAGTGGTCGACTTCGAAGCCGACGAGGTCGCAATCGGCCAAACTGTAGAGCTTCTCGACAAAGGCGGCAAGGTGGTCGCCGAGCAGGAAACCGACGAGTTCGGAGACTTCATGTTCGATCAGGTCGAGGCGAAGCCCTATACAGTACGCATCGGGAAGAAAACCCTGGACGCCGACGTGACTGAAATCGACCTTTGCTTAGGTGATATCGCCTTGTAAAAGCACTCACCCGCAAACCCCGCGCCTCCGCCGTCTAATTTCAGTGGAGGTGCGGGGCAACCAGCCCGGCACGCAAGACCGCCCGCCGTGGAAGTTCGCGGCAGGCGGCCTTTGCGGGAAGCCAGCGGGTTGGCGAAACGCGAAGCCCGCTCGTCCCTTACTTGAATTTGCAGAGCGCGAGCGCGGCGGCGCCGATAAAGCCGATCACGCACATCACGATGCCGGTGAGCATCCACGCGGACATGTCGGGGCCGAGCAGGATGGGGACGAGCCACGTGCCCAGAAACTGCCCGAGGCTCTGCACCAGCATGAGCATGCCCATGCCGATCGACATCAGCTCAGGCCGGCCCAAAACGTTGATGTAGGACGTGAGGCACATGACGGGGCAACCCAGCCCGACAAGTCCCATGACGATGGCGCCGAGCCACATGAGGGGGCCGGTCTGCGTGAGCAGAAGCAGCGTGCAGGGGCCCATGACCACGAGCGCGGCCAGGTAGAGCGGCTTGCAGCGCCCCATCTTGTCGGACAGCGCGCCGAACAAAGGCGACGAGATGACCGCGAGCAGCATGGGCAGCGTGCTGATGAAGCCCGACAGCGTCGGGTCGACGCCTTGCTGCTGCATGAAGGTGGGCGCGAAGCCCAAAACGGCGAGCAGCGTCATGTTGAAAATGAGGAATGCCAGGAAGAACAGCAGGATGTTCGGCTTGAAAAGCTCCGCGTAGCTGACCTTCTCCTCTTCGGCCGCGACCGCAGGCGCCGCCTTTCCTTCCCCGCCGGGGAACTTCACGGCGACGGCCACGACGATCGCGAACACCACGGCTACCGCCGCGTAGATGACCCACACGCCCACGAACCCGGTGGCGGCGTAGAGCGTCGGGGTGAGCACGCCGCCGAGCACCGAACCCAGGCAGACCCAGAGCGCCCAGATGCCCGTCGCCGCGCCGATCTTCTCGGGCGCGACGTACTTCTGCACGGCCAAAGGCCCGCAGATGGTGACGAAGATGAACGCCACACCCTCGATGGCGCGCGACACGATAAGCACGGTACCGTTACCCGCGAACGCGCCGATGAGCGAGCCTATCGCCACGACGACCGCCGCGGCGAGCAGCATGGTCTTCGGGCCGAACTTCTTCGCCAAGGCTCCGGTGGGAAGCGCGAGCACGATGCCCACGAACGTGAAGATGGACATAAGCCAGGAAGCGGAGCCCGCGTCCATGTTCATCTTCGCCATGATGTCGCCCATGACGACGGGGACCTTGTACTGGACCGTGGCGATCGCCGTGCCGAACAGGAGCATGGCGATGGCGATGAGCGCCCAGTTACCGTATTTTCTCTTGGAATCCATGGAAAGCTCCCATCTCTTCGAGAAGACTCCGGGCGCGTTTCGCCGCGGCGCCTCGTTTTGGGCGCAACGATCCAAGCCCGGCGTCCTGCAGGGTTTCGAAATCAGGAGGGATAAGGGTGTTGGGAGGGCGCCGGAGCGGGGTGACCCCGGCGCCCGCTTCATCAGCCTAAAGGGGCTTGATGTTGTCTTGGAGAACTTCGAACCGCTCGCCGCCGGGGCCGCGGAAGAACATGATGCGCAGCTGAGCGCCGCCCGCGCCGTGCACGGTGAACAAATCGTCGTCCTCGCGGCCCAACGGACGATCGAATTCCAGGGGCGGGTCGAAGGGCCCGGCCTCGATTTCCACGCCCTTCTCGCTCAGGTAGGCGACGAACGCGTCCATGTCGGCCACGCGCAGCGCCAAGTGGTTCAGGCACGCGGCCGCGCTCTCGCACGTCGCCTTGTCGTCGCATTCGAGCAGCTCGAACGCTGTGCCGAGGCCCCGCATCCACGCCATCTTGAGCGGCTTGTCGCCCTCCATCGCGTCGGACCTGAACAAAAGCCTGCAGCCGAGAACGTCTTCGTAAAACGCGACGGACTCGTCGATGTCGCGGCAGTAGATGCCCGCATGTTGAAGCGTCAGCTCCATTTTCCAGCTCCTCTCCGCCGCCCGAGCCGGCGGGCGGCCTCGAAGGCGGCTTCCCTTAAAGCGCGCCCACACGTTTGCGGGGACCCAAGGGAAGCCGCCGGCGGGTCGGGCGTTAGCCCTGGTCGGAAGACGTCGCCTCCATGACCTCCGCGACGGTCGCGTTCTTCATACGAAGCTCGGTAAGGCCCGTGACGTCGGCGTCGAACTCGGTGACGGTCGACACGTCGCCCTCGTAGACGTTGTCCGACCCAGTGCGACGCTTCGTGAGGCGGATGGCCTTCTCGGCATCGTAGGGAATGAGCTGCTCCTTGGGCGGGTTGGGTTTGGCGACCCAGTTCGGACGGGTCAGGCTCGGGTCGGGCATCGTCTCGATCCGGCTTACGTCGCCGTACTTCTCGTGAAGCTCGTCGATGGGGCCGAAATCGAGCGCGCGCATGGGGCACGACGCCACGCAGATGGGAAGCTCGCCTTTCTCCAAGCGGTCGATGCACATGGTGCACTTGCTCATCTTGGTCCCGGGCTCATCGCTCGCGAACTTGGGGGCGCCGTAGGGGCAGGCCGTAAAGCAGTGGCGGTCGCCCTTGCACTTGTCCTGGTCAACGAGCACGGCGCCGTACTTGTCCTCCTTGAAGATCGCATCGTTCTCGCAGGCCGCGGCGCAGACGGGGTTGTCGCAGTGGCCGCAGTTGAACGCGAGGATGCCGATGGAGGTGTGGGGGAAGCGCCCTTTCTCCCACATGTAGACGCTCATCCACTTCTCGGGGCCGGGCGCGATGTCGTACCAGTCCTTGCATGCGACGGAGCATGCCTTGCAGCCGTAGCAGCGGCTCTGATCGAAGAAGAATCCGTACTGGGTCATGGCTATTCCCCTACCTTTCTGATCTCAACCAAGCCCGCCGTGAGCAGCGCGCCGACGATGTGCGGAAGATGGGTGTCGCCGATAAGCAGGTTGCAGTTGCCGGCGGTGTCGATGCCATAGGGCATGACCTTCGACTTCCTGACGTGGTCGAACTTCGACCACTCGCCGTGTGCGATGGACACGGTGCCGGGAAGCAGCTTGGAAGAAACGTATGCCGTGATCTCGACCTCGCCGTACTGGTTGTACACGAGCACCCGGTCGCCCGTCTTGATGCCGCGGTCGGCGGCGTCGGCAGGCGACATGCGGACCATGTGCTCGTAGCAGTCGCCTTTAAGCCAAGGGTTCTGGTCGTTGGCGGAATGCTGACGGTACGTGGAAACCGGCGTGACCATGGACAAGGGGTAGGTCTGCGTCCAGGGATGGTAGTAGCTGTCGTTCGCCGTCACGTCCTGGTAGGTCGGCTGCCAACGCGGGTAGGCGTCGTAGTGCCCGCCGTAGCGCGTCTTGGTGAGGTCGGTGTTCTTGACGTACGAGCTTTCGAACTCGATCTTGCCGGACGGGGTCTTGAATGGCGAGCGGTCCCACTCGACGGTGTTCTTGAAGGGGTAGAACCATTCGCCCGGCTCGCCGGGAACGCGGATGATCGGCTTCTTCTGGAATTCCTCCCACGACGGCGGCTCGACGCCGTAGTAGCCAAGGATGCCCGTCTCGTCCTTCGCCCATTCCTCGTAGGCGGGCTTGTAGATGCGCTCGATGACCTGCTCGTCCCAGTCGCGCCAATCGGTGACGTCGAGCATCTTGGGGTTGAACTTGTCCGCGAACCCGAGCCTGCGCGCGAGCTCCATCCAGACCCAGTCCTTCGAACGGATCTCTCCCGGAGGGTTCACGCCCTTGCCCGCGAACAGGAAGTAGTTCATCATGCCCGAAGGCGAACCCCAGAACCGGTTGATGCCGAAGAAGTGCATGTCCGTCGACTCGAACTGGATGACCGGCGAGGGCAAGACGATGTCCAAAAACTCCATGGAAGGCTGGTCGTTGAAGTACTGCCAGCCCCACGAGAACTCCATGTTGGCGAAGCCCTTCATGCGCTTCGACACGTTGTGCTGGTTGTTGATGTAGTTGTTGGGGATGATGGCCATCTTCAGGCACGGCAGCGGGCTTTCCGGCGGGCAGCCGATGCGGCGGCGGAACTCGTCTTCGGTGATCTCGCCGGCGGCGTAGAGCTTCTGGCAGTGCATGAGCTCGGTGACCTTGTTGTTGTTGTTCGTGATCGGGTTGACAACGTCGCCCTTGATCTGGCCGGTGTTGGGAACGGGCGCGAAGATGCGCGGCTGGGTGACGAGGCACGCGCCGCCGCCCTCGCAGCCGCCGGGGATGGACAGGTTGCCCGTCATCGCCTGAAGCAGCATCGCCACCGCCGCCGCGTAATCGCCCAGGTTGCGCTTGGAAACGCCGTACATCTGCTGCAGGTGCACGGGCTTCATGGACGCATAGTAGCGCGCGAACTCGCGGATGGTCTCAGCGGGGATGCCGGTGATGGGCTCGGCCCACTCGGGGTCGTGCACGACGCCGTCGACCTCGCCCACGATGTAGCGGCGCCACTCCTCGAAGCCGTCGGGCTCGACCCATTTCGCGACGTAGTCGTGGTCGTAGAGGTCCTCGGTGTAGAGGACGTGGGCCACGGCCAGGCCGAACGCGGTGTCGGTGCCCGGGCGGATGGGGATCCACTGCGCGCCCAAGACCTCGGCGCTCACGTTGTACACGGGATCGATGAGGATGAACTTGCAGCCGCGTTCCTGGGCGAGCTTCATGTAGTACGGCACCATGCCGAACCAGGAGACCATCGGGTCGAAGCCCCACAGGACCACGAGCTTCGAGTTGAGCAGGTCGGGCGCCTCGAAGCCCGGGTAGGCGTCGGAGGTTCCCTTGATGAGGCAGTCCGTCAGCCGGACGCCGAGGTGGAAGTCCTCGGCCGCGGCGCCGCCGGAGGTGGAATGGTCGCCCCAGCCGGTGATGGTGCCCGGCATGTACGACGCGAACGGGAAGTCGGAGCTCTCGAACGCGACGTAGTAGCAGTAGTACAGCCAGGGATGGTCGGGGTTCTCCTTCGCCATCGTCTTCATCTTCTCGGCGATGGTGTCGAGCGCCTCGTCCCAGCTGATGCGCTCGAAGTGCCCGCGGCCGCTGCCCTTCTCGCCCACGCGCTTCATCGGGTAGAGCAGGCGGTTCTCGGAATAAAGCTCCTGGCGCCAGGCGTGGCCCATCGGGCACGCGCGGGTCTGCAGCATGCCGGTCTGCACGGCATTCTCGTCGTCGTCTTCGCGCGCAACGCCCGGATTGACCGAGTCGTCGGGCTCGATCGAAACGACCTTGCCGTCCTTGATGCCGCATTTGATGAGGCACGTGGCGTCCCAGCAGCCGTTGTTGTGGCACGTGGTGTAGAAGTACTCGACGTCTTCATGCCGCTCACCGTACTTCTCGACGAGTGATTCTCTTGACATTCCCCTCTCCTTCCTCCGGTAAGAAACGGGCCCGGATACGAGCCCTTGGCGCCCCCTCGGCGCAACCTCTGACTCGATTCTGATGGGCGGGCGCGCGAAGCGTCCAGGGTGTTTCCGTTTCCGGGAAAAGCAGGCACGTTTCGCGCGCGGTTCGTTTCTGGATGGCGCGTTTTCAGAACGATAAGGTCCCGAAATCGGGCGCATTTTCGCGACCTCTATCCCTAAGCTGCTATAGTGGAGCGAAGAGGGAATGCTCATGATTTGGGGGAATCATGGATTACCGTCAGTCTTTTTCAGCGGAAACGCAGGCGGGGTTCTTCAAGGCCGAGGCGGAGATGATCCGGTTCGGGGAACATGCCGCGCGCCTGCCCTACGCGCGCTATATGAGGAACACCCTGCTCGCCATCGACGCCGTGTTCGCCACGCGGATGGTGCGCGACGTCTCGCTGCCTCCCGTGCCGCTGATCGTCATCTTCGACGTCGCCGAATGGAAGTACGCGCACGACGTCGAGCGCTGCATGAAGGAGAACTACTCGCTGTTCGGGCTGCCAGACGACCTGCGCGAGGCCACCTTAGAGGCGTTGTACTACATGCAGGCGCTCGATTGGGTTTCGCGCATCGCCAAGCCGGGGTTCGAGGCGACGCCCGATACGCTCGTGCGGCTCAACGGGATGTTGCTTCACGGCGCAACGGCTTCGGGCAGCCACCATTTCCGCACGGCCTACCTGCCCTATAAGAAAGGCTCCGCCCCCGAGTCAATCCAGCAGGAAATCGCCGAGCTGTGCGCGTTTTGCAACGGCGACTTCTTCTCGCCATTAGGGCAGGCGTCGGTGATCCACCACGCGTTCGAGCGCATCGTGCCGTTCGAGTCCATGATCGACCGGACGGGCCTTCTGTTCGCGTTCATGCCGATGTTCCGCCGGGGTCTGTTCTCAGACGAGCTCATCGTGCCCATCTGCTGGGGCGCGTCGCTGGAAAAGGAGTACCGCAGAACCTTGAAGAACGCGAGCCGCGACGACTTGACCAGCGAGAACCACCGGTTCTACAAGGAGCGCTGGGCCGCCTACAACGCGCGGAACACCTCCGCCGCCGTGATCGTTGCGAACATGTTTTTGTCCAAGGTGAGCCGGTTGCGCGAAAGCTGGAGATCAAGCGGGCTTAAAATCCCCGCGAACTCCGCGCTCGACAAGCTGCTCGACCTGTTCTTGGCCATACCGCAGCTCGCCACGAAGCATGCAGCGAGCAGCATCGGCAAGAGCTACGGCGCCACGAACGAGGCGCTGCATCAGCTGGTGAAGGCCGGCATCGCGCGGGAGGTCGCCGTCGACAACCGGGAGCGGCTGTTCGTGTGCGACCAGTCGGGCGCCCTCATCGCCGACTTCGTGGGCGATTTGGAGAAGGTGGGCGAAAGCGCCCTTGTGCCGAGCGAATAAGGGAAGGCCGCCGCGCGGGGCACACGGTGTGGGGACGACGCACGGCATGGGGATGGCGCGCGAGAGGAGCAGGAGAAGCGCTTCGGCGACCATGACGGCAAAGTGCCTGGCGGAAGCGCGCCCGCCAGGCGCCCGAAACGCGAGGGGACGGGATACGACCCGCCCCCCTTCACCTGGAAAACCTGTTGTCCAACAAAGGCTTTATGCTACTTCGCCGCCTCGCCCGTCGAGTCGCTGTGGAAGTTGGAGTAGCCCCCCACGGCGTTCGCGTTGAAGCGGCCTTCCGTCTTCGAGAAGAAAACCTGGGTCTGCATCAGGTCCTTGATGGAAACGCCGACAGCGCCCATCGCCTCTTTCTGGCTTTTCCCCTCGTCGATGTAGCCGTTGAGCACTTCAGCCTTCTTCGAAGACTCGAGAGCCATGAATTCCGCACGATCCATCGTCCGCCCCCTATTCAAACACAGCCGATACGCTGCTTCGATTATAGAAACGCACGCGCCTCGGCCTAAGGATGTTTCCGTTTCCCCGAAGTTCGGGAATAAGCCCCACAAGCACACCGAGCGCCTTGCCGCACGCGCTCTATCGCGCTCCTGATATATACTTTGGTTCATCGAAGAAAGGGTTCTATCTTTCTGACGGTTCATTACGGGGATGCGGACGGGGTTATCTACAACACGTCCGTCTATTTCAACAACGTTTACTCGGCCGAATGGCTCGAGGACCCCTTTGCCCAGAAAGTCATCAAAGCGATCGATCGGGGCGTCGTGCTCGGTCCCAATGCCATTGAAACGAAGATTCTCGGAGCCATTCCCCCAGAAAAGCTTTCAAGCGGCACTAAGACAGTGCTTCTCATGCATTTCATGCCAGAGAAAATCTACAACGCCTCCAACTGCGGGGACAATTGCGCACGATGGATCCTGGCCGTCGGCAAGGCACAAGATGTCACCATCAATCTGTATCATCTCATGGATTTCGGCGAGCGCAGGTTCACCATTCGTGTCGCGAATACCGGCGAGATCGTCCACTCGATGGACGAGCTTGTTTTGATTGCGGCAAAATGCCTGAGGGAGACCGCCGAATGAAGGGAATACCGCATCGTGGTTCGAAACAACAAGGTGCAGATCAAGCTCACCGTTTCAAGAACATCAAGCTTTTTCTGCCCGAATCGTTCGAATGGCTTGTGTTGCGCTCTGGCCTCTTCGACGACAAGGAAACGCAAAAGATGCTCCTGGACCCAGCCTCCTACATCGAGAGCGCCGATTTTTTCAGCTGGGAGCGATTCTTCACACATGAGCTTATTGAGAAAACGCACGAAACCCGCCTCGCCTACAGCAAATCGAAGCTCAACGAGGCGTATCTCGGCAAAGACGTAAGCAGCGCTATCGAGGAAACCTTGCCGCGCCTGGGAATCACGCCCTCGACGGACTAAGCAGCAGCTATCAGCCGCTGAAATCGAATATGACCGAAGGGCGGGGGTACGGGCGGCTTAATTTCAAGCTTCGCCCATGCCCCGCCTCTTCCTGCGGAAACAACCGATTGCGGAGTTTTCAACCTGCCGATTGCGGAGTTTTCGACCCACCGATTGCGAAAATGAGCCCTGGGCCCGCACGCGCACGCTGGCCCCTAGTGCGCTTCGGCCCAGGTGTCGGCGGCGGAGACGTCGGCTATGAGCGGGACCTTCAGCTCGACAACGTTCTCCATCACGTCGCGCACCATCGCAGTGAGGGCGTCCACCTCCCCGTCGGGCACGCTGAAGTCGAGCTCGTCGTGCACCTGGACGAGCAGCTTCGCCGCGAACCCCTCCTCGCGCAAACGGCGCGCCACCTCCACCATCGCCATCTTGATGATGTCGGCGGCCGACCCCTGCATGGGGTGGTTCATCGCCGTGCGCTCGCCGAAACCGCGCTGGTTCGCGTTCTTCGCGTGCAGCTCGGGGATGTGGCGCTTGCGGCCGAACATGGTTTCCGCATACCCCGTCTCCTTGGCGCGCGCGACCGTTTCGTCCAGGTAGGTGCGCACGCCGGGGTACGCCTCGAAGTAGCGGTCGATCATGTCCTTCGCCTCGCCGAAGGGGATGTGCAGGCTCTGCGACAGGCCGAACGCCTGCTGGCCGTACACGATGCCGAAGTTCACGGCCTTCGCGCGGCTGCGCAGCTCGGGCGTCACGTCTTCGACGGGGATGCCGAACACGCGACTCGCGGTGGACGCGTGGAAGTCGGCGCCGGAATTGAACGCGGCCACCAAATGCTCGTCGCCCGACAGGTGCGCGAGGAGCCGGA
Organism: uncultured Ellagibacter sp.; assembly: GCA_934654815.1. Classification (GTDB taxonomy): domain Bacteria; phylum Actinomycetota; class Coriobacteriia; order Coriobacteriales; family Eggerthellaceae; genus Ellagibacter. The sequence goes on along the minus strand of CAKUGU010000001.1, from coordinate 39,018 downwards.
GTTCGATCTGCGAGTAGTCGGCCGAGAGGAACTTCGACCCAGATTCCAAGGGAACGAAGCATTCGCGGATATGCCGACCGAACTCGGTGCGGACGGGGATGTTCTGCAGATTCGGGTCCGACGAGGACAAACGCCCCGTCGTGGTGACGGTCTCGTTGAAGCTCGAGTGCACGCGCCCGTCGCCCGCCCGCATGCGCGGCAGCGCGTCGATGTAGGTCGACTTGATCTTGGCGAGCTCGCGATAGCGCAGAACGAGCGCCGGCATCTCGTGCTCGCCGGCCAGTTCCTTCAGCACCTTCGCGTCGGTGGAGTAGCCGCGCTGCGTCTTCTTCTTCGGCGGCAGGCCCAAAACCTCAAACAGGATGTGCCCGAGCTGCTTGGGAGAGTCGATGTTGAAGTCCTCGCCTGCAAGCTCGATGATCCGCGAACGCAGCGCATCGATGTCGACCTGCGTCGACTTCCCCAGCTCCTCGAGCCGCGCAACGTCAAGCGCGGCGCCCGTGCGCTCCATCTGCGCGAGCACGGCCACGAGCGGCAGGTCGATGTCGGCATAGGCGCCCATGCTCCCGTCGCGGGAAAGCGCTTCCTCAAGCGGCTCCACGAGCATGCGCGACGCCGCCGCGAAGGAACACACGCGGTCCTCGTCGGTCTTCGCCTCGGGAAGCACGCCGCCGTAGTACGCGTCGAGCAGCGCGTCGTAGGAATACTCGGCGACCGAGGAATTCAGCGCGTAACCCGCGAGCGACAGGTCGAACATGCGCGACGAAAACAGCTCGTCGTCGGTGATGAGGGCGCGCTTCGAGGTGTCGGCCGGGTACACGCGATGAAGCGCGGCCTTCGTGTCGAGCGCGGAGAACGCCCCCTCGCGGACCACACGCGCGAAGGCGCAAAGCCCCTCGTCGCCCTCGAAGAGTGCCGTGCCCTTCGCACACGACATGGCGCACAGTGTCGTCGGCCCGAACAGCGATTCCTGCTCGGGGTCGAGGAACGCGACGCCCAGGCGCTCGCCTGCGGAAACGGCGGCGTCGATAAGGGCGTGCGCCTCGTCGCCCGTGCACACCGGATCCCAGGACACCTTCGCCGCCTCGCGAGTAACGGTCGCGCCGACGAGCTTCAGCACGCGCGTCAGGTGCGCCGAGAAGCGCACGTTGTTGAACGCCTCGGTCACCTTCTCCACGCTGAACGCGGGCCAGGCGGCGTGCTCCAAATCGAGCTCGAAATCGACGTCGCGGATGATGGTGGCCACCTTACGGCTTAAAAACGCCTGGTCACGGTTGGTTTCGATCTTTTCCTTCTGCTTGCCCTTGAGCTCGCTTGTATGCTCGTAGATGCCTTCCAGGCTGCCATAGGCCGAAAGGAGCTTGGCCGCCGTCTTGTCGCCCACGCCGGGCACGCCGGGGATGTTGTCGGCAGAATCGCCCTTAAGCCCGAGGAAATCGGGGAACTGCTCAGGGCCCACGCCGTAGCGCTCGCGCACCTCGTCGGGCCCGTAGATGGCCACGTCGGTGATGCCCTTCTTGGTGGTGACGACGTGTGTGAGGTCGGTCACGAGCTGATAGACGTCCTTATCGCCCGACACGAGCAGCGTCTTGTAGCCGAGCGCCTCGTCGCGCGCCGAAACCGTGCCGAGGATGTCGTCGCCCTCCCAGCCGGGCACCTTCACCACGGGGATGTTCAGCGCCTCGAGCAGACCTTCCATCACCGGGAACTGGGCTTTGAGCTCGGCGTCCATGGGCGGGCGCTGCGCCTTGTACTGCTCCAGGGCCTCCATGCGCCACTTCGGGCGCCCCGCGTCGAAGGCGCACACGATGGCGTCGGGATGCGCCATGTCGACGAACTTGAGCAGCATGGCGATGAAGCCGAAGCAGGCGTTCGTCGGCGTGCCGTCAGGCGCGTTCATCGTGGGCGGAACGGCGTGGTAAGCGCGGTGCATGAGCGAATTGCCGTCGATGACGGCCACAGTTTTAGGCATGAAGACCCTCCCGAGTCGCTGGTTTCCAACCGCTAAGTGTAGCAAACCGGCGCCGCGAAAACGCGCGACCCACGCACCGAACACGGGAAGCTGGGGGAAAGCGCGGAAAGGTCCACCGAAGGAGAAGCTATCGCGCCGTTACCTTCGGGCGCCCCGCCTTAGGGGAGCGTTCCTTGCGCGCCTCGACCGATTCGCGCGACACCATGCGGCGCGTACCGTCCTTCCACGAATCGAGCAGCCCTGCCTTCACGAGCTGGGCGATCCGGGCGTCGCTCACGCCGAGCTCGCGCGCCGCCGCGGCGGCGGTCATGGCCGGGATGTCGCGAAGCTCGCGGGAGACGGCGATGGCGATCACGCGCCCTCCGTGCGCAGGTTTATGGCCGACCCGCGTTTCGGGAAGGGATTTGCCGTTCATGAGCGCATCGTCGACGAGCTCCTTGAGCCAATCGGCGGCGCTTTCGACCGCGTCGTTCAGGTCGTTGCCGAACGTCGCGCCCTCGAGCGGCGGATACGGAAACGCATCGACGAACCCGCCCGACTCGACGAACTCGAATTCCCATACGTAAACCATGCGATCCCTTCCTTGCGCAGCGGCCTCGCCGCAATTATCGCAAACCTGCCTGGCGCAAAATCCGCTTGGCGACCTCGTCCTCGATTTCGCGATGGTGCTTCACAAGAACCGTCTTTTCACCCTTGCAGAAATGCTCGTGGTTGGTCCCTCCCCTTGAGACGAATCCGCTCATCTCGAGGATTCTCACCAATTCCCGTCTCTGCATGTCAGCTCCTGGCAAGTCTCTATATCTTAATATTTCCTAATATTTATCGCAACGGCGAATCGACACACACGGTGAAATCGAGGGTTTCTTGATGGGCGTAGCGTGCTTCGACTTCGGCGATGGGGCCGACGTCCGCGCGCGCTTGCTCGAAGGAAACCGTCACGCGCACGCGGGCCTCTGCGCCCTCGAGCGCGGCGGCATCGGCGTCGCTTGGAAGCGATAGAGCCAGGTGGAAAACATGGCTTTCGGGTTCGCCCGCAGGGAAGGCGACGGATGCGGAAGCTTCGGCCGCGTTGTCGCCCTCGGAAACCCCGCCCTCCCCGAAAGACAGCTCAAGGGGCACCCCGCCCTCGCACGACGCGCGAACGGTGCAGGTTTGGGAAACCTCGCTCACGGCGGCGCCGCGCGCATTCGATGCCTCAATGTCGACGAGAGCCGTCTCGCCGGGACGCACTGCAAGCTCGGAGTCATCGGGCGCACTCGGTTGCACGCTCCACGCGAAACGCGCCGGGCGCGCCGCGTCTTCCCCGTGGGCCTGCGTCGCATAACGCGCCGAAACCGCCGAGGCGCCGGGCGTGAAGTCAGTCAGTGAAAGCGGCGGGGTCCACGCAACGACCTTCGCTTTCACCTGAGAAAACCCGATCGGGTCGTCGGGCGCGTTGTTCGCATCGCCCTGCGTCACGAGCGCGTCGCCCGCAACCTCCACCACGCGATGCGCCACGAGGCTTTCGCCCTCGTCGTACACGACGATGTCGCCCGCGGAAACCTCGTCGGGCGACGAGACGCGCGAAACGACGAGAAGCGACCCTTCCGAGAACGTCGGCTCCATGCTGCCGGAAAGCACCCGCACCACGCCACACCCGAACGGCATGACGATCTTCTCGCCCGAGAGCATACCGATCGCAACCTGCCCCGCACCCACAGCAAAGGCAAGCGCGAAGAGCACCGCCGCCAAGCGTCGTGCGGGACGAGTATATCGAGCCTTGCGGCCGGCCATCGCGCAACGTGCTAGGGAATCGCCCCGAACGCGACGGCATGCGTCCGCGCAATCACCCGCACCCGCATATCCCTCCGCACTTTCCCAGCATGGCGCCCCGCCGGAAACGCAGGCGGGCCCCCGCTTCCCGCCACGAAGGAAGCGAAGGCCCGAAGCCGCAGGGGATCTGTCGGAAAACGCGCGCACGCTAGTCGATCTGCGTGGCCGAGACGGCGATTTTGACCGCCACCTGGCCGAGATCGTCGGCGTTGCCAAGTGCGGTGTCGAGCTTGTCATAGCCATCGCCATACAGCCACTGCCACGCAATCGTGTGCACACCCGCACCGCCAACCTGCGTGTCTGCACCGTAGAAGCCCGACGGCAGCTCGCCCGCAGCGTACGCCTTCGAGCCCGACGGATCGCCCGAGAGCGCGCGCACCTGCGCCATCGCCTGTTCCCATGAGCCCCAGGCTCCATCGTCGAGGCGCCACTGGATGTTCGGGTTGTTCTTGATGCCGTCGGCGCACGAGCTGCCGTCGGTGTTCACGCTGAAGGTGTAGGCGACCTCGGGCGCCACGGCAGCCCCGTCGGCGGTGTTGTACACCATCTTGAACGTCGAGGCGTTCGCAGTGCCCGGCGCGATCACGTCGGCGGCGCCCTTCACGTTCTTGTCGTAGGCGTTCTTGAACAGGTCGTCCATCATGACCTGCGAGTTCGCGTCGTTCGCGAACCCCCACTTCGCCACGCGCGCGGTGTCGGTCGCGCTCGAGACGGTCGTGTACTTCGCGAACGTGCCCGCGACGACGCATGTGCTTAAAATCGTGACGACCGCGAGCCCGCACGCCGCGCGCATCGCGTTGTTCCTCCGTGTTTGCGTTTCTTCCCTCATCTTCTTCCCTTTCTTCGTAGTTCGGAACCGATGGTTTCATACCCGGTCGCGGCGTGGCCGACCGCGACGGAATATGTGAATAAGGGCAATCGCGGCGATCGGAATCGCCACACATAGGAGCACGCCGAGCGGTGACTGCAGAAACAGCACCGCGCTCCCGACCTGGGGAATCTTCATGCAGTATCGACCTGCCAAGTCATCGGGAGTGACAGGAGCGAGGTCGCACGCGTTATTCGCGTCGCCTTTCGTGACCCACTGCGTCGTGCCGTCAGACGCCTGCTCGATTTCGGAAACGCGGTGAAGTACAAGGCTCGCGCTGCCTTCCGCGCGCGTGCTCATCGGATCGAAGAACACGATGGCGTCGCCCACGGCGATTTCAGACGGCAAAGCGGTACGGCATATCGCAAGGTCGCCGGACTCGATCGCAGGAGCCATGGAATCGGTCAGCACGACGAGCGGGAAGTAGCCGCCGACGTTCGGCACCTCGTCGCCGCATGCGCTTTTGACGATGAGCGTCACGTTCATGACGAGGATGGGTGCGATCAGCACGCAGAGCACGATGCCGATTGCAGTTGCAAGGACGTGCGCTTTGCTGCTTTTTCTCTTGTCGCATTCCATGGGTGCCCCTTTCGCGGTAAGTTCGCTCAGCAAAGCAACGTTTTCGCTGATAAACAATGCGCGGAGAAGCAAGTTTTCACGCGCGCGAATTGCAAGGGAGCATATCATCGGGAAGGCAGGTGTCCCATCTTCAGACGCCGTCTATTAGTTAGGTAGATAAGTTTGCGTTTCCTACTACAAAATCCGCGCGAATCGCAACGTCGTTGAGAAGGAGCCGAACTTTTAACCTTTTGTAAAAAAGTTAAAGCTCTTGCGTGTATTTCGTGAATATTCGTGGCACAATGACGGTGTGGCTACATGCGTGAACCGCAAGGTGATACTCGGTTTTTCGCATCTTGGGATGGTATTTGTGTACCCCCCCCCCGAACGGCATTCGACGGCAACCCGGTGCGACCAAGGAAACACACGACAGCCAAAGCGATGCCGATTGAGCCCGATAAAGCAGTGCTCGTTTTTTGTCGGATCTTAGGGAAGGAAGACGATGGAAAAGAAGCAGAATGCAAACAAACTGATCTCGTCGCTCGTAGCGCTGTCGCTCGCGACAACCTTGGGAGTCCCCACGATCGCTCTGGCAGAGGGGACGGACGACGGCAACAGCGGAGGTGCATCGTCGAGCGCCGTGACGCCGGCGCAGGGAGAAGAGGAAGGCGGCGGAACAGGTTCGACCGTCGCAAAAAGTCTTCCCGAAGCATCATCTGAGGGCGAAATCATCATTTCCGAAGGCGGAACCTACAGCATCGCAAATGACATTAAGGCGAGCATTGTCGTGAATGCAGGGGTCACCGCGACCATCAACATCGCCCCTGGTGTCACCCTCGCCAACAAAGATGGTCGGCACACCATCACCAACAACGGCACGCTGACCATCACCGGCGGCGGCACCGTCGACAACGTAAGCGACGGCCGAGGAGCCCTCGTAAATGAACCGGGGGCAACCGCAACTATTAAAGGCGGCACCTTTACTCGCAGCGCAGAGACAGGAACAGGTCCCGACAAAAGCCAGCGCGGCGAAAACTCTTGGTACACCATCAAAAACTATGGTTCGATGACATTTGATGACAATCCGACCGTTACTGCCGGGAAGAGCGATGCTGTCGGGAAGTACTCTAGTCTTGTAGCAAACGGTTGGCAAAATGACAATGACCTGAAAGCTCATCCGAAAGTCGAGGGGCAAACTACCGCCTCCATGACCATTAAAAACGGGGATTTCTCTCGAGGGTTAAATACCATTAAGAACGATGACTGGGGCGAGCTGACGATTAGCGGCGGCACGTTCAGCAATACCATTCAAGGAGCGCTGCAAAACCATCATATTGCAACCGTCAACGGAGGAACGTTCAACTCGTCTGCAACAGCAGAGGCCATACTCAACGATGGAAACGCCTGCAATGCGAATGCCGATGGCGATCAGCACAAACTGACAATCACGGGCGGAACGTTTAATGGAGCAATCAAAAAGAACATCGGCGAAATTACTGTAACCGGCGGTACTTTCACTGATCCAAGCGTCTATCAATATGCACAATCTGGTGAAATCGACGTCAATCTCACCAAAGACTTCACAGGCGATATAGTTGTCCCGGCACAAGTCACCTCAACATTGAACCTCAATGGACACAAGATTACCAACATTTCAAACCACACAATTGTCAATGAAGGCATTTTGACGATCGACGGAAGTGGAACCGTCGACAATATCACTCACGAAAAAGCTGCAGTTTATAATACTGGCACCGCAACACTTAAGTCGGGCACGTTCGAGCGCTCTAAAGAAGCGGGAGAAAATAAAGACAACAATGGCGGGAATAGCTTCTATACCCTTCTCAATCACGGGAAAATGACCGTAGAAGACAACGTTATCGCGAATAACAAAGGTCACTATTCAAGCCTATTTGAGAACGGCTATCAAAGCTATAAAAGCAAAGATGGCATCGACGCGCCTGAACTCGTCATCAATGGAGGAGTATTTGACGGCGGCATAAATACTGTTAAAAACGACGACGATGCTGTTCTGACAATTAATGGCGGTACATTCAAGAATTACACTCAAGCTGCATTTCAGAACCATAACATCGCAGCAGTAACAAATGGAACTTTTATCGCTAAATCTCTTTACGCCATCGATAACTGTGGCTGCGACAAGACCCACGACTTAGGCAAGCTTGCAATCTCCGGAGGAACATTCACTGGTACGCTTCTTATCCGTAGCGGAAATAGCGATGTTTCTATCTCGAACGGCTCATTTACAGGAAATATTTCCGTTGTTACTTCCACGGACAAGCTCGCCATTACCGGCGGCACGTTCTCGAGCGATCCTTCGGCTTATGTTGCTGACGGCTACGAAGCGGTGAAGAGCGGCGAGAGCTGGGTCGTTCAGGTTCCTTACACTCCCGCGCCTGCTCCTACCACCGAAACCACCACTACCACCAACCCTGACGGCACTACGACCACTACGGTGACCGACAAGAAGACGGGCGAGTCCACCGCCACCACTGAAGGCGACAACGGCACCACCGTCGTCGAGAAGACCGACGCCTCCGGCGCCACCACGACCGAGATCACCGTGCCCGCCGACACCGCCGCGGCCGCTGAAGGCCCCGTTGAGGTGCCCGCCGCCATCGAAGTCGCCGAAGACCAGGCCGTTTCCGTTTCCGCACCTGCCGGAACCGTCGTCGCCATCCCGGTGAGCGACGAAAACGCCGGCAACGTCGCGGTGATCGTGCACGCCGACGGCACCGAGGAGCCCATCCCAATGTCGCTCGTCGAAGACGGCAAGATCGTCGTGAAGATCGACGGCAACGAGACGATCAAGGTCGTCAACAACGCCAAGGACTTCGAGGATGTGGCTGACGAGCACTGGGCCGCGGACGACATCGACTTCGCAAGCTCGCACGCGATCTTCCTCGGCATCGCCAACGGCTCGACCTACGAGCCCGAAACGGCCCTCACCCGCAACATGATGATGACCGTGCTCGCGCGCGTCGACGGCGCCGACACCGAGGACAGCGACCCGTGGTACGCCAAGGGCCAGGCGTGGGCCGTCGAGAACGGCGTGTCGAACGGGCTGTGGGGCGAGGACAGCATCACCCGCGAGCAGCTGGTGACCATGCTGTTCAACTACGCCAACAAGGCGGGCCTCGACACCACCGCGCGTGCCGACATGAGCTCCTTCCCCGACGCTACCGGCGTGTCTCCCTGGGCAACCGATGCTGTGAGCTGGGCTGTCGCCGAAGGAATCCTGAAGGGCGTCGACAACACCTACGTCGCCCCGCAAGGCTGGGCGACCCGCGCGCAGGCTGCCGCCTTCATGCAGCGCTACGTGCACGCGGCACTGCTGTAAACACGAACCTGTTTTGTGCAGGAGGGCTCTTGGCACATGCCGGGAGCCCTCCTGCATTTTCGACGATTAGTTTGATAGAATACTATCTTGAGGACGCTTCGCCGCCTGGGCAGCACCGACTATAAGGAGGTCTGCCCATGGATGCAAATTCCATCAACGCCGTATGCAACGTGCTCTTGGTTGTCATAGGGATAATCGGGCTTCTGCTCGTGAGAAGGGAATGACGGCGAACCGCGATTCGAGATAGAGAAAAAGCCGGGACCCATGCAAAGTAACCCGGCTTTGAACTAAACAAGAACGCTGCCCAGGCCTCTGGGGCGCCCTCACCGCGTATTGTAGCATCCTATCCAGATGCTTTCAACGGAATTCATGCAGATAGGACGAGCACGCCCCCGCCTGTCCCATAGTCTTTCATTCCACCCTCGGAAGAGATAGGTTGCACGCATAATCTATCTCCTCCAAAAATTCAAAGGGGGAACTCCTCCTTACGCGCTCCAGAGGTAGCCTACCCCTCGGACGGTTTCCAGATGTTGCGCCAGTTCGGGGCCAAGTTTCGCGCGCACGCGCCTTACGTGGACGTCGACCGTGCGGCTGCCGCCGTAGTAATCGAAACCCCACACGCGCCGCAGCAGCGCGTCGCGCGAGTACGTGCGCCCCGGGTGCGTCACCAGGAACGCGAGCAGCGCGTATTCCAGGTACGTGAAGTCGAGCGGGTCGCCGTTCACCTTCACCTGGTACGTCGCCAGGTTGATCGTCATGTTGTCGACCGTGATGTAGTCCGACGTCGAGCTCTCGTTGCCCGGCCACAGAAGCTGGCGGATGCGCGCCGCGCACTCCTCCTCGCTCGCCCCGTGCACCACGAAATCGGCCTTCACCTGCACCGGCAGGCGGAAATCGACCAGCTGGCTTTCGTTCACGATGATGAGCATAGAGGTGGACCCATCCTCGACGAGCAGCGACTCGGCCTGCGACACCGTGTCAAGCGCGTCGCCGCGCGCCTCGTAGATCACCAAATCATGGGAGGGATGCTGCGCGAGCAGCTTCTTGAACTGCGCCGACGACCCCGCCACCACATCGACGTCGAGCCCCGACAGGACGGACTGGAACTTGTGGGCGTTGTCGAGGCTGTCGGCGATGAAGATAACCGTTTTGCGTTGCATCATAGTTCGACCTTCTCCCGCTCTCTCGTTCCCTAAAGAACCTCGAGGTAGCGGTTGCGTTCCCACTCCGACACGATTCCCTGGTACTCGTTCCACTCGGCCCGCTTCGCGTTGACGAGGTACGTGTGAATGTGTTCGCCGAGCGTCTGCTTCATAAGATCGCTCTCGGCGAACAGCTCGACCGCCTCGCCGAGGCTCTCGGGCAGCGTCTTCACGTTCTGTTTGCGCAGCTCCTGGCGCGAAAGCGCGAACAGATCGACGTTTTCCTTGGGCGGCTCGAGCTCGAGCTCCTCCTCGATGCCGGCCAAACCCGCCGCCAGCATGACCGCGAACACGAGGTAGGGGTTCGCCGCCGGGTCGGGGCTGCGCAGCTCCACGCGGCAGGCCGTCTCGCGGTTGGGGCGGTACATCGGGATGCGTACGAGCGTGCTCCGGTTGCGCGCGCCCCACGAGATGTAAGTGGGCGCCTCGCACCCGCTGACCAGGCGTTTGTACGAGTTCACATATTGGTTGGTGACGCAGCAGAACTCGGGCGCGTACTTCAGAAGGCCGGCGATGTAGTGCTTGGCCACCGCGGAAAGGTTGTACCCTAACGGATCGTTCGGGTCGTAGAAAGCGTTGTTGCCGTCGAAGTCGAAGAGACTCTGGTGCACGTGCATGCCGCTGCCCGGCGCGTCGGCCAGAGGCTTCGGCATGAACGACGCGTACACGCCGTGCTTCATGGCGATTTCCTTCACCACGAGCTTGTAGGTCATGACCGCGTCGGCCATGGAGACGGCGTCGGTGAAGCGCAGGTCGATCTCGTGCTGCGAGGGGCCGTTCTCGTGGTGCGAGTATTCCACGGGAATGCCCATCTTCTCCAAGGTGAGGACGGTGTCGCGGCGCAGGTCGCTCGCGTAGTCGAGGCTCGTGAGGTCGAAGTACCCGCCGCGGTCGAGCACCTCAGCGCCCTTCGCGTCCTTGAAGTAGAAGTACTCGAGCTCGGGGCCCACGTTGAACACGTAGCCCATGTCGGCCGCGCGCGCGACAGTGCGCGAGAGCACGTGGCGCGGGTCGCCTTCGAAGGGCTTGCCGTCGGGCGTGCGGATGTCACAGAACATGCGCGCGACGGCATTGCTTTCGGGGCGCCACGGAAGCACCTGGAACGTGGAAGCGTCGGGAAAGGCGATCATGTCGGACTCGTGCGTGCGGGAAAAGCCCTCCACGCAGCTACCGTCGAAGCCCATGCCGTCGGCGAACGCGTTCTCGAGCTCGCTCGGGATGACGGCGAACGACTTCATGTTTCCCAGAACGTCGGTGAACCAGAAGCGGACGAAGTGCACGTCGCGGCTCTTGATTGTCTTCAGCACGAAATCTTGCTCGGGATTCGATGGCATGGCTCTACGCTCCTTAAGCGATTGCGATCCGTTCGCGGCACGAAACCGCGGGCCGATGACGCCGCCCCCGTGAGACCCACGGCGCCGCCGGCTCTTTTTGTCATTACCTTCCTATTATACGGGGATTTGTTTCGCCGCCGTTACGCCGCGCGAGCACCTGGCGGGAAAATGCCTCGCGTGTTCATGGGGCGGCTTGCGGGCGCGGGCGGCGGGCGCACAGGACCGCTGACGGCGAGCCGGCCTGTTCCGCCGTTACGTCGTGCTATCTGTCATACCGCTAACCGCGTATTTGTTTTTCGTAATACCGTTCCGCCGCGTTTGCCTTTATTATGTAGCTAGTAAAGGATACGCCCCGGGGCGTGTTAGGCCGCCACGTGCTTGAATGAAAGCAGCAACTCGGCGCGACGGTGCAAGCGGGCCCCAAGGCAAAAGGAAAGGGACAATCATGTTCAAGAAATTCAAGGGAAAGAAGGCGGCGCTCGTCGCAACCGTGGCGCTGTCCGCCGTCGTCGTGCTCGGCCTTGCCGGCTGCGGCGCGTCGAACTCCTCCTCGTCTTCCGATTCGTCGAGCACCGCGAAGTCCGACGACAAGACCATCACGGTCGCGGCAACCCCCTCGCCGCACGCGGAAATCCTCAACGACGCGGTGAAACCGCTGCTCGAGAAGGAAGGCTACACCCTCGAGGTGAAGGAATTCACCGACTACGTGCAGCCCAACACGGTGACCGAGGAAGGCGAGGTCGACGCCAACTACTTCCAGCACATCACCTACCTCAACAACTTCAACGAGGAGAAGGGCACCCACCTTGTGAGTGTCGCGAACGTGCACTACGAGCCGTTCGGCCTGTACCCGGGCAAGACCAAGAGCCTCGACGCGCTCGCTGACGGCGCGACCGTCGCCGTGCCCAACGACGCCACCAACGAGGCGCGCGCGCTGCTGCTTCTGCAGGACGCCGGCCTGATCAAGCTGGCCGACGGCGCTGGCATCAACGCCACCACGAACGATATCGTCGAGAACCCCAAGAACCTGAAGCTCCACGAGGTCGAGGCCGCGACCGTGCCGAACGTCGTCGCCGACGTCGACATCGCCTGCATCAACGGCAACTACGCCATCCCCGCCGGCTTCAAGACCTCCGACGCGCTCGCGACCGAGTCCGCCACATCGCTCGCCGCCGAAGCCTACGCGAACGTGCTCGTCGTGAAGGACGGCAACCAGGATTCTGATAAGATTAAGGCTCTCGTGAAAGCACTGACGTCTGACGAGGTTCGCACCTACATCAACGACACCTACGCAGGCGCTGTGGTTCCCGTCTTCTAAGGAACGCCGGAACATAGGAGTTACAGGCGAATGATAGAACTTCAGCATCTCGAAAAAGTCTATCTCGCTCGCGAAGGCTCACATCGTGCTCTGCATGATGTGAGCCTTACCATTGGCGAGGGCGAGATTTTCGGCATCATCGGGCAGTCGGGCGCCGGCAAGTCGACGCTCGTGCGTTGCATCAACCTGCTCGAGAGGCCCACGAGCGGCCGCGTCATCATCGACAAGGTCGACGTGACCGACTACCAGGGTCGCGACCTGCGCCATCTGCGCGAGGGCATCGGCATGATCTTCCAGAGCTTCAGCCTGTTCCAGCAGCGAACGGTGCTCGACAACGTCATGTTCCCTCTCGTCATCCGCGGCGAGAAGAAGGATGCCGCCCGCGCCCGTGCCATGGAGCTGCTCGAAGTGGTCGAGCTCGCCGACAAGGCGCAGCGCTACCCGAGCGAACTTTCCGGCGGCCAGCAGCAGCGCGTGGCCATCGCCCGCGCGCTCGCGAACAACCCGCGCATCATGCTGTGCGACGAGGCCACGAGCGCTCTCGACACGCGCACGACGGTGTCGGTGCTGAACCTACTCGCCAAGATCAACAAGGAGCTCGGCGTGACACTCGTCGTTATCACGCACTCGCTCGCGGTGGCGCGACACATCTGCGACCGCGTCGCCGTGCTCGACGAGGGCGTCATCGTGGAGGAAGGCCCGACCGCGCAGGTGCTCGAGCATCCGCAGAGCGAGGCCGCGCGCGAGCTCGTTTCGTTCGACGGATTGGGGGCGAAGTAGCATGTTCGACTTCTCGGCGTTTTTCGCCCAGTACGGAGCGCTGTTCGCGCAGGGCACGCTCGACACGCTCATCATGACGTGCGTCGCCACGCTTCTCGCGTACGTGATCGGCATCCCGCTCGGCATCCTTCTGGTGGTGACGAGCCCGAACGGCCTGCGCCCCAACCGCGTCGTGTCGACCATCGTCGGTTGGATTGTGAACATCGGGCGTTCGATCCCGTTCATCATCCTGCTCGTGGCGCTGATCCCGTTCACCCGCTTCATCGTGGGCACTTCGCTCGGCGTGCCGGGCGCCATCGTGCCTTTGGTGGTGACCGCCGCGCCCTTCGCCGCGCGCATGGTCGAGCAGAGCCTCGAGGAAACCGACGGCGGGCTGGTGGAGGCCGCGCAGAGCTTCGGCGCCTCCACCTGGCAGATCGTGTGGAAGGTGTACCTGAAGGAGACGCTGCCGTCGCTCGTCCGCGGCATCGCCATCACGTTCGTCACGCTGTTCGGGTACTCGGCCATGGCCGGCACGGTCGGCGCGGGCGGCCTGGGCGACATCGCCATCCGCTACGGCTACCAGCGCTTCCAGACCGACGTCATGGTGTTCGCGGTGCTTCTGTGCATCGTGCTCGTCATCGTGTTCCAGGCGATCGGCGACGTGACCGCGCGGCGCATCGACAAACGCCGCAAGTGATGTTGTTGCCGACGCGTACGCGTGCGGTGCCGCATGCGTACGCGTCGGACGATATGCGTGTAGTGCACGAGTATGCGTGGCGGCATGTTGCATGGTATGCGCACCGTGCACGGTGCGCAGTGCGCGATGCCGTTCTGCCTGCAGCTCTTCGCCCCTGTATCCTCTTCGAGGTGCGGGGGCGTTTTTGGCTAATCTCCTCTTCCATGACATTAGACCCAAGTCTATGACCGCTCTACCCTTCGTTCAACCGATTCAGCAGCTTCATCCTGCTGTTAACCCCGACTTTCCTGTATATATTGACGAGGTGCTTTTTCAGAGTCGACACGGAGATGTACAAGCTCTCTGCTAGCTCGGCATCGGACATGCTTGATCCGATCATCGCGGCTATCTCGGCCTCTCGTTTTGAGAGATGGTACTTCGCGATCAAGGATTCGCTGATTTGGAGCCCGCAATAAGGAAGCGATCCCTCTTGGGCTAAGAGAAGAGCGCTCAGTTTCTGGGAGATATGGGGACTGAGCAACTCCATGACCTTTTGGTTTTTGGCGTCGAAATCAATATCCGTCGAGGTCCGGAACAGTGCGATGTAACCGAGAGAATTTCGATTTTCTACCAAAAAGGTGCGCAAGGCGTACTCGATTTCGAACTCATGGGACAAACGGCGATACGTCGGTGATTCGTCCGCGAGGTTCCTTGGCAAAAATGACGAGTCGCGCTCCGTTTTCAATTCATGGGAGGCAGCTACGGAGAGTGGATGCACGAGAACGTCGAAATCTTCGGAGATGATGGATTCCGCCTGGGAATCATCGAAGCCTCGGAGGGCAAAGGCGGCAATCTTGGAGAGGGGGCCTTGGGCCAAGAACACACTTTTCTCGCAGGGAATCATCGTGGCTACACGATCGAGTACCAGCTCGGCGAATTCGGACAAAGACGTGCATGAATTCAAATGTAGCACTGCTTCAAAGGCGAATTGCCATTCCATCTCATGCAGCTTGGTATTCATGCTGTCCCCCCGTCGAATCGCCATCCAGCGCCGACATCAGTTTACTTCCCTTGAGCATTCCTGCGGAAAAAACATTGACAGAAATGAACCGAAAGGGGTAGGGAAGGTCCTTTCCTACCCCTTTCGGTTCATTTCTGTCCCCGAATCAGTCGAAAAGGGACTTCCTAGGCAATTGAGAGAGGTAGAGATCAGCTTCTACCATTTCTTTCCGTTAAGCCGACTTTCTCGGAGATCGGCATGACGGAAAGGAGAAGGCATGCTTAAGTACAATTGGGATTTCAAAAATCCCCCAATCCCTGAAGGAGAGGCCTGGGACGAATCCCGGGACTTCTTCTTAGCAGGCGGCGGCGTAAGCAACGAGGAGGCTGCGAAGACGTACAACAAGCGGACCGGGAAAAACGAGGAGGAAGAAGATGCCTAACAGCAAGCCAACGAAAATGCACATCAAGGCATTAGGATTCGGCGGCTTCGGGCAAGGCTCGAACACCTCCGAGGTGGAAGTCGACGAATCCGCCAACCGAGTCGTCCGCATCAACCCGCTCCATATCGATCGCGTCTACACGAAAGAGCAGATCAGACCATGGAAGTTTGAGAAGAACGGATACACGTGGGAATCCCCCATGAAAATGGAGATTCCACCCCTTTCCCTGGTTTACAAGAACCGTCTTTATTCGAACCGACGCGTTCCCTTCCCTATGAAGCGCGTTGACTGGGACCCCAACGGCGAACGAAACACTCAGAACCGCGGCAAATCGAAATATGCGCGCATCAGCTGGGACGAAGCTGCTCAAATCATTGCCGACGAGGTCAAAAGGGTTAGCAGCCAGTACAGCCCCTATTCAATTCTCACGCAAAACGATGGACACGGCGAAGAGAAAGTCGTGCACACCACCCATGGATGCCCCAGCGCATTGCTTAAACTCGTGAACGGGGGATTCTGCTATCAAACACGCAACCCCGACAGCTGGGAAGGTTGGTATTGGGGCGGAAAGTACGTATGGGGCGACTCGGTTGTCGGAATGCCCGACAACGACGCCATGCTACGCAACACCATCGAGCATTGCGACTTAGCTCTTCACTGGGGCTGTGATGCGGAAACCACTCCATGGGGCTGGGGCTCCCAACTGCCGTCCAAGATGTGCTTCTATTTCTCCGAGATTGGAATCAAGCAAGTGTTCATCAGCCCTGATCTCAATTATTCCGGAGCAGTTCACGCGGATCGATGGATTCCCATCAATCCCAATACCGATGCCGCCCTTCAGCTGGCCATCATCTACCTCTGGCTGGAGAACGGTTGGTTCGACCAGGACTACGTCTATGAGAAGACCGTCGGCTTCGAATGGGTCGGCCACCACGTCTACGGATACGACGACGGCATCGTGAAAACGCCCGCTTGGGCCTCAGAGATAACCGGTATTCCTACGAGGATCATCAAGGCTTTGGCGAAACAATGGTACGAACGTGCAACCACCGTCCTCCACTTCTACGGTGGCTCGATGATTCGTTCGGCTTTCTCAACAGAGCCAGCCCGCCTAGAGGCCATTCTTCTAGCCATGCAAGGCCTGGGCAAACCTGGACGCGGTCAATTCAGTATTGGCGGATGGGGAATCATGGGTGTGCCCAGCATGACCCCACAGCCTATGGCCGAATGCTATCCGAATCCCGCGATGGCTTACAGGGGATTTGCCGCCGGCGACCCAACCGTTTACGACCTGCGCAAGAGTTTCATCCCCAAGACGCTCGTGCCTGAAGCCATCTTGGGCGACTACACCGAAGAGCATCCGTTGAAGTGGTACGGAACGGGACTTTTGGGCTGGCCACGTTCGGATCAATTGGTCGAGTACTCCTGGCCGAACAAGACCAGCAATGGGGAGCGCATCCATATGATTTGGTCGGATGCACCGAGCTGGACCACCTGCTGGAACGGCGGCAACAAGATGATGGACGCACTGAGGTCTCCTGAAATCGAAACTTATGTCGTACAGCATCCGTGGCTCGAGAACGACTGCATGTTTGCAGACATCATCCTCCCCATAACCTCGAAAGCCGAAGAAGAAGACCTTGCGATGGACTTCTATAACGGTTATTACTCGATGCTTTACTACGAAGGAAAATGCGTCGAGCCCCTTACCGAAGCGCTTTCGGACTACGAGGCCGTCGGAGAGGTCGCCAAAAAACTCGGCGTTTACGAGGAGTACACCAACGGCACCTCGGTCGAGGACTGGATTCGCATAGGTTACGAAACGAGCGGCATCGAGAACGGGCCGGATTTTGAACAGTTCAAAAAACAACAACTGTGGGTTTCCCCAACCCGCGAAGATTGGAAAGATATCCCTATCGCCTACGAGAATTTCAATAAAGATCCGAAACGATACGCCCTCCCCACGCCGTCCGGCAAGTTCGAATTCTATTCAAAGATGCTCGCCGACAACTTCCCCGACGACGACGAGCGCATGCCTTACGCGCGATGGGTAGATGAGACGGATCGAGTCCAAGAGCGGCTTACCTCCGAGAAAGCACAGCGCTACCCCTATCTCATGGTATCCAACCATCCCCGTTGGCGCCATCATTCCCAGTGCGATGACTCACAGTGGCTCCATGAGATTCCGACCAGCAAGGTTAAAGGACCCGATGGATACCTCTATGAACCAGTGTGGATCCATCCCATCACTGCCGAAAAACATGGCGTGAAAGACGGCGACATCGTGAAGATCTTCAACGATCGCGGATGGGTGCTTGGAGGGGCCATCGTCACCGAGCGTATCACCCCGACATCCGTCTACCAGGACCATGGGGCTCGCGTCGATCCCATCGAACCGGGGATTTCGGACAGAGGCGGAGCTAACAACCTCATCTGTCCGACCAAAGTTGCTTCCAAGAACACCGTTGCCGAAAACACTTCAGGCTTCCTGGTGGGAATCGAGAAAGTCGATGTGTTCGATTTGGCAAAACAGTATCCAGACGCATTCAATCGGCCTCGCGTCGAGGGCAACGGCGTAGACATCAGCAATTGGATCGCATAAGGAGGTCAGCCATGAAGGTGTTCGTGTTCGATTCCGAACGTTGCAATGGTTGCTATAACTGTCAATTGGCGTGCAAGGACGAGATGGTGGGAAACGAATGGATGCCATTCTCAAAGCCGCAACCTGACACCGGGCAGTTCTGGTGCCACATGAAGGAGACGACCCATGGCCAGATCCCAAAGGTGAAGGTGGAGTATCGACTTGTGCGCAATTGCCACACTCAGGAGCTCCTCGATGCCGCTGGCGATGCAGCGTACAGAACGGAAGACGGGTTCGTAATCCTCGATCCGGAAAAATCCAAAGGGCGCAAGGACCTGGTAAAATCATTCCCCGAAACCGTGTTCTGGAACGAGGAGTTGCAGATTCCTCAAGCCTGTACCGGCTGCGCCCATCTAGTCGGCCAAGGCAGACTTCCGCACTGCGTGGATCATTGCCCGACGGGAGCCTTGAGCTTCGGCGAGAAAGATGAGATGGACTTAACGGACTGCGTTCCTGCCGAAGCTGGCGGAAACTACTATTACCGGAATCTACCCGGTCTCTTCATAGCCGGCGACGTTTGGGATTCCGAGGCCGACGAAATCATCGAGGACGCAAACGTTGCGCTCATCGACTCCCAGGGCACAGAAATCGCCGATGAACGCACCGACGGCTTCGGCGATTTCTGGTTCAAGAAACTGCAGCCTGGCAAATATCGAGTGGTTGTGGAAGCTTCGGGCTTCAAGCGAATGGAAAAATCGGTGGATCTTCGCGAAAGCACGAATATCGGCGATTTCCCCTTGAGCGCAGAATAAGCGATGGGGGGCAAGCATATGAAAACAAGAGCCAAGATTGGTATCTTCATCATTTCCATCATGCTTCAATCATCGAGTGCCCTATCGCTTGCGATATCCGGAATTTCCCAGTCTTTTCCCAATGTTCCTGTCGAGTCGATTCAGCTGGTATTCACTTTAACATCGCTCATGGCTCTTCTAGGAACGCTTGTAGCAGGGAAGCTCGCAGGAGTGACAACAAAGAAGATTCTTATTATCTTCTTCTCGCTTCTTTCGTTTGCGGGAGCGATGGTCGGTTTCTTCTTCCCAGACAGTCTCGAGATGCTTTATGCGTCTAGCGTTGTGATAGGGCTTTCAGTTGGCATCCTTGCCCCTATTGCGACGGCGCTGATCGCTGAGCTATTCCAGGGAGGCGAACGCGCCAGCGTCAACGGGCTCCAATCCCTTTTCATCAACGGCGGAGCCATGACGTTGAACATGCTCGGTGGAGTCTTGGTGTCGATTGCCTGGCATGATGTTTACCTGATCTATGGGCTTATGGTCATCGTGGCTATTGCAAGCGTCGTGTTGCTGCCGAAGGGAGTGGTGGAGAAGTCGCCGGAGGGTGAGAAGGCGAAGGTGCTCACGCCTTTTTTCGCCTCCATGCTTCTCCAATCGCTCTTGCTAGGTATTGCCTGGATGACTTTGATGGCGAACGCCTCCTACTCCGTGATGCAGCTCGGATTGGATCCCGGTTCGGCGGGCATTCTCACCGCCGCGCAGTTCGCGGGAGGAATCGTTGTCGGCCTCCTTCTTCGCCCAATCATGCAAATGACCCGTAAGTGGTGCTTCGTCGTCGCAAATGCCGTGGCCGCAATCGCGCTCTGGATTCTTTTCTTTGCTTCGAACCTTCCGATGCTCATCCTGGGAAGCCTCATCTTGGGCGCAGGATTCGGGTTCTTCATGCCCGCAGGCTACACGATCATCCCCAGTAAAGCTCATCCGGCAACCATCACCACGTCGCTTTCCTTGTTCCTAGGATTGTTCACCGTAGGCGGGTTCATCAACCCCTACATCATCACGGCGGGAGCGCAACTACTCGGCAGCGATTTGAGCTTCCGGTTCATGTTGGCAGCCATCGTGCAAACAGCAAATATCGCGGTCAGCCTCGTTGCGATGAAGAAATACATGGGCGATATGCCTGAGCTTTAGATTTAATCGAATCACTTGCGCGATTGCAAGCGACAAATGTTTAAGGTTCTTCGCCTCTGCATCCCTCACAGAATGCAGAGGCTTTTTGCTGACGCCCCTTTGATTGGTGATCGGGAGATGTAGACATTTCCTTGGACCGGCTACGCCGCCAGCCCTTGGAGTGGTCGAGGTTCCTTGGACGGGAAAAACAAGCTTTTTCAGGCGCCATCCCGCTCTAGATCGCATGGGGCGTTGCAGCCGATCGGGGAGCGCGCCCTCCGCCTGTTGCGGTAGAGCTCGACGCACTTGAGCGCGTCCTGCTTCGCCTCCGCCCTCGTCTTGCGGCCCTTGCCGTCCGCCGGCTCTCGCTTGATCCGGCAGTATCCGTAGCGGCCTTTGCAAGGATCGAACCTCTCGGGACGAAGCCCTCCAGGGCCTCCGCTCGATCTGCCCCGCCCGCTTGCGGAGCTCCACGGTCTCGCAATCCTTGTCGGCCTTGGGGCTGCCGTTCCCGGGAAATGCACTCTCGCCCGTCTCCTCGCGTTCCCGTGCCCACCGCCTGAGCGTCGAGTCCTCGATCCCGAGCCCACTCGCAAGGTCGACGGCCCTCGTCTCGCCGCTGAGGGCCACCCGAGCCGCCGCTATCTTGAACTGCTTGCCGCAGCGCTCCCTCCTTTGGGCCATATGGAGCACCTTCCACCCTTAACTTGGTGTCCAAGTAATCTTACCCTCTCCACCCCTAACCGGACCGACTCGGTCCAACTATTTGTCCGCATCCCCCTACCTGGTTGGTGCCTTCTTACGTGGCTACGAGCGATGATTTTGCAAATGAGAGCACGCTTTTCTTGTTCCGGATGGCGGGTAATGACGGTTTTGCAAGCGTAGAAGCACTGAGATGGCTTCCTATGCCGCTTTTGCACAGCACGAGAAGCGCCCGAAGGCGATTTGGCTTTGCAAAACCGTCATTACCCGCCATCGAGGGGGCTCATTTTGGGCCGATCATTTGCAGAACCGTCATACGCTGCCATTTCGAAGGCGTTTGCGCGCCTATCGTTTGCAAACCCGGCGTTCGACGCCATCGTTTTGCCCGATAAACAACCAGAACCCTAGGTGGACCTCAGGTTGAACGTCTAGCTGGCCTTCCTTGCAGTGAGCACGCGCGGCCTATCGGCAAGATCATTCACGATACGCACATCGACGAAGCCGGCTTCCCGGGCGATGGCGGCCGCGGCATCGAGACAGGTCTCGTGCAACTCGAAAGCGCACCCGCCTCCAGGCTTGAGCGCCCGCGCACACCAGATGATCTCGCGACGGAACAGGTCGAGCCCGTCGGCGCCCCCGTCGAGCGCGAGCGCCGGCTCGAACGCCGTCACCTCTTCGGGGATTTCCGCCATGACCGCGGTCGGCACGTACGGCGGGTTCGACGCCACGAGGTCGAGCCGCCCCATCGCCGCCTCGGGAACGCCCGCGCCCAAGTCGCATTCCTCGACGCGCACCCGATCGGACAGCCCGAGCGCAGCCGCGTTCTCGCGCGCGAGCGCCACGGCTTCCGGGGAAAGGTCGGTTGCGATGACCCGCGTGTCGGGACGCTCGTAGGCGACGGAGCACGCGATGCAGCCGCTTCCCGTGCACAGATCGGCCACGAGCAGCGGGCGCTGCGCAGCGGGCGCGCCCGAGCCCTCATCGGCACCCGCGTGGGCCACGGCCTCGGCACAGGCCTCATGCGCTTGGCGGAGCTCCTCGTCCTGGCCGGCCTCGTCCGCGCCGGCGGCTGGAGCCCCCTCCCCTTCCGTCGATTCCGCGCCCTCGAGCGCCTCAGCGGCCGCGCGCAGCACGTCGCCTTTCCACGCGTCGATCTGCGAATCGCGCGCGACGCGGCGGGCAGCAGACGGCAGAAGCGCCAGCGCCTCACTCACGAGCACCTCGGTTTCGGGGCGCGGGATGAGCACCCCACGGCGAACCTTCACCGCGATATGGCGGAACGCGACCTCGCCGGTGATGTACTGCAAGGGCTCCCCTTGTCCGCGGCGCGTAACGAAGCCGCGCAGCACGTCGCGCTCCTCGAGCGAAAGCGGGCGCTCGAAATTCACGTAGAGCTCGACACGACGCATCTTGCATGCCTCGCACAGAAGCCACTCGGCCGAAAGACGCGGGTTCTC
Organism: uncultured Ellagibacter sp.; assembly: GCA_934654815.1. Taxonomy (GTDB): domain Bacteria; phylum Actinomycetota; class Coriobacteriia; order Coriobacteriales; family Eggerthellaceae; genus Ellagibacter. Next base: position 17,012 of record CAKUGU010000001.1, on the reverse strand, counting down.
GTCGCCCTTGCGCTCGAGATAGCCTTGCGTCCAATCGAGGGCCGCTTTGATCGTCCAGGTGTCGTCGCTCATCGCAAACCCCTTTCATCAAGCAGGGCGCGCAAGCCCACTCCCTTGCGCCGCACCTCGCGCCACTCGGGATCAGAAAGCCCGCTGCGCTCTCGAATCGTCCACGTATCGTCACTCATCGCGAGCCTGTCCTTCCCCTAGGCATAGCGAGGGCGCCCATCGAAGAGCGCCCTCGTTGCATGCCTTGTTCGTTTCGTCCCTTACACCGCGTCTGCGAGCTTGCGCGCGCGGTCCGCGGCCTGGAGCGCCGTGATGATGTCGCCCAAGCCGTCGCCTTCGAGCACTTCCTTGTACGTGGAGTTGAACCCGATGCGGTGGTCGGTCACGCGGTCCTGCGGCGCGTTGTAGGTGCGGATCTTCTCGGAACGGTCGCCCGAGCCGATCTGTGCCAGACGCTCGGCGCCCTCGGCAGCCTGCTGCTCGGCGAGCATCTTCTCGTAGAGGCGAGCGCGAAGGACGGCCATCGCCGCGATCTTGTTCTGCAGCTGGGACTTCTGGTCCTGCGACTGCACGACCAGGCCGGAAGGCAGGTGCGTGATGCGCACGGCGGAGTCGGTCGTGTTGACGCACTGGCCGCCCGGGCCGCCGGCGCGGTACACGTCGATGCGCAGGTCGTTCTCGTTGATGTCGACCTCGACCTCGTCGGCTTCGGGAAGCACCGCCACCGTTGCGGTGGAGGTGTGGATGCGGCCCTGGGACTCGGTCTTGGGGACGCGCTGCACGCGATGGACGCCGGACTCGAACTTCATGACCGAGTACACCTTGTCGCCCTTGACCTTGAACTGGACCTCTTTGTAGCCGCCCGCGTCGGAGGGGCTGACGTCCATGAGCTCGATCTTCCACTTGCGCGAGGAGCAGAAGCGCTCGTACATCTTGAACAGGTCGCCCGCGAAGATGGCGGCCTCGTCGCCGCCGGCGGCGGCGCGGATCTCCACGATGATGTCCTTCTCATCGGCCGGGTCGGAGGGAATGAGCAGGAACTTGATGTCCTCTTCCAGGCTGGGAAGCTGCGCCTCTGCGGCGGAGATGGTCTCCTGGGCAAACTCCTTCATGTCGGGGTCGCCGAGCATCTCCTTGGCCTCGTCGATATCGGCGCAGGCCTGCAGGTACTCGCGGGACTTGGCCACCAGCTCGCCCTGGTTGGCGTATTCCTTCGCGAGGCGGTTGTATTCCTTTTGATCAGCGAGAATGGAAGGGTCGCTCATCTTCGCCTGGAGTTCCTCGTAGGCGCTGATGATCTTCTCCAGCTTCTCGCGCATGTCGTTGTCTTGCATGGGGCACATGTTCCTTTGCGTAACTTGCTTGCTCGTGTAGCCGACTTATTATACTCTGAGCGGCCCCTCTACGCTAGCGCGGCCAGGTATTCCGCCGCTTCTTCGGCGCAGGTGGCGCCGTCGGACACCGCCGTGACCACCTGGCGCAGGAATTTCGTGCGCACATCCCCCGCCGCATACACGCCAGGCACGTTGGTCTTGCCCGTCTCATCTGCGACGATGTGGCCGGAAGCGTCGGTCTTGAGCGCCCCGCCCAGAAACTCCGTGTTCGGGACGGTGCCGATAGCGACGAACAGGCCCGCCGCGTCGAGCACACGGCGCTCGCCCGTTTTCACGTTCTCCACCTCGATGCCGGAAAGCGCGCCCGCTTCCTCGTTAAGCTCGCGCACCACGGAATCCCACACGAACTCGACGTTGGGAAGCGCCGCGAGGCGGTCGTGGTACACCGCCGTGGCGCGAAGGGAGTCGCGCCGGTGCACGAGGTAGACCTTCTCGCAGATGCGGGAGAGATAGAGCGCATCGGCCGCGGCGGTGTTGCCGCCGCCTGCGACCGCGACCGTCTTGCCGCGGAAGAAATTGCCGTCGCACGTGGCGCAATACGACACGCCGTGGCCCGCAAGCTCGCTTTCGCGCGCGAGGCCGAGCTTTCTCGGGCGCGCGCCGCTCGCCACCACGACCGCGCGCGCTTCGTAAGATCCGAACGCCGTCGCGAGCACCTTCTGCGGGCCCGAGAAATCGACCGAGGTCACTTCCTCGCTTACCGTTTTCACTCCGAAGCTGTCGGCCTGCTCCTTCATCGACCAGGCAAGGTCGAAGCCACCCGTGCCGTTCGCGAAGCCCGGGTAGTTCTCGATGCGCTCGGTCTGAGCAAGCTGCCCACCAGGCGATATGCGCTCGAACACGGCGACGTCGAGCCCCGCGCGCGCGGCATAGAGCCCGCAGGCAAGCCCCGCCGGCCCCGCGCCGATGACCGCAAGGTCGTAGGTGGTTGCAGTGGCCGTAGAACCTTGTTCGATGCCACCCATGGTTAGTCTCCTTCCGTTCGTTCCGCCCGCCAAGGCAGACGGCGCCTCCCACGCGCGAGCGCGCAGGGGCCGTAATAGCAAAAGGGCCGCAAAGCGCGAACGCCCTGCGACCCCTCTGGAAAACAGGCTGAGCCTCTCGACCCGCTACGCCAGCAGCGCGAGCACGTTCTGCTTCGGCTGCGCGCCCACCGTTTGGCGCTTGACCTGGCCGTTTTCGAACACGATGAGCGTCGGCACGCTCATGACGCCGTAGCGCTGCGCGATGTCGGGGCTCTGATCGATGTCGAGCTTCACGACCTTCGCCTTGCCGGCGACCTCGGCCGCGACCTCTTCGAGCACCGGGGCCAGCATACGGCACGGCCCGCACCACGTGGCGAAGAAATCGACGAGCACGGGAATGTCGGACTCGAGAACCTTCGACTGGAAGTCGGCGGAAGTTACTGCTTCACTCATGACTTGCCCTCCTATCGGCCTTTCCGGCCATGGAAAACGTTTTTCCGGCGCGCTCGGCGCCGGTGCACTTTTCTATAATTGTATCGACCGGATGCGCCCTGTAAACCAGCTGTTACTGGAGCGGCACGAAATTACACTATACTGGTAACGTTTCGAGAGAAAGCGCATGGACATGACCGAGAAAACCGATACCGAAACCGCAGCGAGCACCGAAAACGTCGCCGAGACGGCAAAGGGCTCGGACGCACGCCCCTTCCCGCCGTGCGCCTGGGAAGGCGCGCCCGTGACGCACGCGAACCTCGTTTTGGAGGGCGGCGCGATGCGCGGCCAGTTCACCGCCGGCGTGCTCGACTTCTTCATGGATCAGAAGCTGTTCTGCGAGCGCGTCATCGGCGTGTCGGCCGGTGCCTTGTGCGGCGGAAACTACGTCGCGGGAGCCGCGGGCCGGTCGAGCTTCATCAACGTGAAGTACTGCACCGACAACCGCTACCTTTCCATGCAGAGCTTCGTGCGCACGGGAAACGCCTACGGCCGCGACTTCGCGTTTCACGAGATTCCCGACGTGCTCGACCCCTTCGACAAACACGCGTTCAACACCTCACCCATGACGCTCGAGGTGGTCTCGACGAACCTGGAAACCGGCGAGGCCGACTACCACGAGATGCGCGACTACGACGCCGATCTGAACTACCTCATCGCGTCGTCTTCGATGCCGCTCGTGAGCAAAACCATCGAAGCCGACGGCAAACTCTTGCTCGACGGCGGCACCGCCGACAGCGTGCCGCTCATGCATTCCCTGCTCACCGGCGCGAAGAAGCACATCGTCGTGCTCACGCAGGCGAGCGACTACGTGAAGAAGCCGAACAAGCTCATGGCGCTTTTGCGTCAGCGCTACGCCGACTACCCGTACTATCTTGACCGCTTGGCGTACCGCCACTATGAGTACAACCGCCTCTACCGCTGGATCGCGCGCGAGGAAGCCGCGGGACGCGTGTTCGTCATCCGCCCGCAGAAGCCCGTCACGGTCGCGTCGATGGAGCACAACGCCGACAAGCTGCTCGATCTGTACGAGCAGGGGCTCGCGTGCGCCGCCGAGGCCTGGCCCGCGCTTCAGAAATACCTGGCGAAGTAGCATGGCCGCCGACTTCGTTTCCCTCTTCGTCGCGACGCTCGTGGCCGCGTGCGCGCCGCTTATCGCGCGCATCATCCCGCGAGGGCTCGTGCCGGAAACCGTCATCCTTCTTCTGGCGGGCGCCCTGCTCGGACCGCACATGGCGGGCGTCATCAACCTGAGCGACCCCATCACCATGGTATCCGAGCTGGGGCTTGCGTTTTTGTTCCTCCTGGCGGGCTACGAGATCGACCCGAAGAGCCTGTCGAACGCGCAGGGCAAGCGCGGGCTTGCCGCATGGGCGGTGAGCATCGCGCTCGCGTTCGCGGCGGTGGGCCTGTCGGGGCAGTTCGCGACGGGCGACGTCGGCGGCATCGCCGTGGCCATCGCGCTGACCACAACTGCGCTCGGCACGCTCATGCCTATCCTGAAGGAGCGCAGCCTGGAGGGCACGCCCGTCGGCAACGCGATCTTGTCGTTCGGCACTTGGGGCGAGCTCTGCCCCGTGCTCGCGATGGCGCTTTTGCTGTCGTCCCGCAGCGAGTGGAAGACACTGCTCATCCTCGCGGCATTCGTGGCGCTCTGCGTCGTCATGGCGGTGATCCCCGCGAAGGCGCGCCGCGCGGGGCACCGCGTGTACAACTTCCTCGCGGCCAAGCGCAATTCCACGTCCCAGACGTTCGTACGCGCGTGCGTCGTGCTGCTCATCGGGCTCGTCACGGTGTCGGCGGTGTTCGACCTCGACATCGTGCTCGGCGCGTTCGCCGCCGGGTTCGTGCTGCGCTACGTCGTCCCCGAGGGCGACCACGAGCTCGAGTCGAAGCTCGAGGCCATCGGGTACGGGTTCCTCATCCCTGTGTTCTTCGTGGTGTCCGGGGCGAAGATCAACTTGGCGGGCGTGGGCGCTGAGCCGCTGCTGCTCATCGGGTTCATCGTGGCGCTGCTGCTCATCCGCGCCGTGCCGATCGTCGTCGCGCTTTCGGTCGGCAAGGGCAAAGAAGAGCTCTCCATGCACAACCGCATCACCGTCGCACTCTACTGCACGACCGCGCTGCCGCTCATCGTCGCCGTGACGTCGGTCGCCGTGAAGGTCGGCGCGCTCTCGCAGGACACCGCCGGCGTGCTCGTCGCCGCGGGCGCGGTGACCGTGTTCCTCATGCCGCTTCTCGCCTCGCTCACCTACCGCGTCGTCGACGCGAAGCCCATCGAGGCCGTTCAGGAAATCGCCGCGCACCCGCACGACATCAAGTCGATTCTGCATGACCACTGGGAAATGGAGCAGATGCTCGCGCACCAGGAAGCCGCGGCGCGCATCGCCGCGAAGCGCGGGCTTGTCGCCAACCAGGAAATCCCCTGGCAGGAGGCCGCTTTCGCCCTGCAGCGCAAGAGTGCGCGCAAGCGGGCGCTCGAAACCGCTATCGACGCCGCGGCGCAGGATCTCGCCGCGCATCGCGACGAGATCGAAAGGATCATGGAAGAGGGGGCAAACGAGAGCGACCTCGCGTCAATGCGAGAGCGGCGCGAGAGCCGGCGGGCGCGTATCGCGCGAGCCGCCGTGCGCGAGTACAACCGCAGGCTCGAGGAAATCGGCCGCCTGAAGCGCGGTGACGAGGACCGTTGACGCCGGCCGAGCACTGGCACTTGGCGGAATCGCTCTCGAGCCAAGGCTCCGACAGCGATTTTTTCCTGTTTGCACTGCCAAGAGCCGATCAATACCGGACGCAAGGCGCCGTAGCAGACACGCTATTCAGGGAAGAAGACCTCGTTCACCCGAGCTTGTTCGGATTCGTCGCGCTTTTCAAGCAGACTGCCCACCACCATGAGCACACCGGCGACGACGATGCCGATGACGATCTGGTGCAGCCCCATGACCTTGAACCCGAGCGCCATGCACACACAGTACGAAAGCGTGCCGCCCGCCATCGATAGGATCGCGCCAAGCTTGCCGGCCTGCCTCCAGAACAGCCCGCACACCATCACCCAGAAAAACGCCGTCTCGAGCCCGCCGAACGCGAACATATTGATCTTCCAGATGACGTCAGGCGGCACGACGGCAAGCACGAACACGGCAACGCCCACAGCAAGCGTCACCGCCTGGCTCGCCCACGCGACCGTGCGCTCGCTGGGGTGCGTGCCGCGCGCGAGCGCATGATGGAGGCACACGTCCTTCACGATGGCCGACGACGATGCGATGAGCAGCGACGACACCGTCGAGATCGAAGCCGCGATCGGTCCTACGATGGCGACGCCCGCAAGCCACGTCGGCAGCGTCTGCGCGATCGCCCGCGGGATGATGTTGTCCACGCTCCCGCCATAGTCGGCGAGGCTGCCGGTCAAGACGCCGGCCGAAAGAACGCCGAGCGCGGTCACGCCGATCATCATGACGCCGATGATCACCGTGCCCACGACGAGCGCGCCGTGAAGCGACTTCGTGTCCTTGAACCCCATGCAGCGCACCATCGACTGCGGCAGCACGAACGTGAGCGCGCCGACGAGAAGCCACTGGGTGAAATAGAGCGATGCGGGCATGGCCCCGCCCGAGAACGGCTCGAGCATTTCGGGGTGGTTCGCCGCGATCGTGTCCATGATGTTCTCGTAGCCGCCGCCGGCGGAAAGGATGCCCGCCGCGAGGACGAAAATGCCGACGAGCATGACGATGCCGCAGAGCGCGTCGGTCATGGCGACGCCGCGAAAACCGCCGATCGTGGTGAACAGCACGACGGCCACGCCGAAGAGCACGAGCCCCACCGTGTAGGAGTAGCCCGTCACAGCCTCGAATAGCTTCGCGCCGCCGACGAACTGCGCGACCATCGTCGCGGCGAAGAACACGACCACCACGACGGCGCTCACGTTCGCGAGCGCGTTGGAACCGTAGCGCGCGCGGATGACGTCGATCACCGTGACCGCATCGATCCGGCGCGCGATGAGCGCGAGTTTCTTGCCCATGATGCCGTAGAGCAGGACGAGAGCGGTCACCTGCACGACCGCCATGTAGACCCATCCCCAGCCGACGGACCATGCCTGACCGGGGCCGCCGACGAACGAGCTCACCGAGCCGTACGTCGCGATGGTGGTCATGGCGAGCACGAACCCACCGAGTGCGCGGCTGCCGATGAAGTACTCCTTCACGAACCCGCCCTGCGCCTGCGCACGGGCGCGGCGGCGCATAAGGAAACTTATAAGGAGCGCTGCGGCGAGGAACAGGAGAAGCGGGATGAGCGACACGAGGTTCTCCATGGGTTATTTGCCCCCTTCGTCGCCCTGCGCGGCACGACCGGGACGCACGCCGTCGCCCGCGATACGAGGCATGCCGTTCTCGAAACACGCACCTGAACAGGAACTTTCGCCCCGTGCGGCCGCCTCATTCGGGGCCTGCGGGGTCGCCCCCTCCGCGTCCATGCGCGCGACCTCGTCGAGATCGAAATCGCGGAACACGCGGCGCGACAGCACGACGGCCGCGACGATGGCAGCGATCCACGGCAGAACGCAGCCGCCGAAGACCCACAGCGGCGTGTGGAAAAACTCGATCCCCGAGTTCGCCAAGCCGAACCCGCCGACGATCCACACCACGACGATGGCGGCCAGGGCGGCGCAGGTTGCTTTGGCCTCGCGATTCGCCTGGCGCATCGCAGCTGCATAGGTTCCTATACGTTCTTCGGTCACGGCAGCATCAACTCCTTCACGATCGCAACGTCGCCCTACACGTGCAGGCGCTCGCACGGGTTGAGCCCCTTCGCGCGGCGGTTCGCGTTGCGCGCCCGCATGTTCTCAACCGTCCCCTGCATGCCGTGGGGGATGTAGGTCATGCTCTCGAGGTCGTCGGGCAGATAGCTCGCAAGCGACAGCGGCGCCGTCTGCTCGATGCGCTCGGGCGCAGGCCCCGGCACCGCCGCGAACCCGAGCACGGGCGCGCCCTTCGCCACGAGTTTGCGCTCGTAGCCGCTTTCCGGCTCGTCGGGGAACATCTCGCGGACGCGGTCGGTCGACCACGCCATCTCGTAGCCGGCAAGTTCAAGCTGCGTGAGCGAGAAATCGCGAAAGGGCTGGCTATCGGTACGCAGGCGCAGTGGCGCGCCGGGCGCGAGCAGCGCGCGGTACCCCACAAGTCGATCGACGTAGGTGAGGCGCAACGGCGCCTTCTTCTTCTTGGGAAACGGCGTCGGAAAGTTCACGAGGATGGCCGAAAGCTCGCCCGGGGCGAAGTAACGCGCGAGGTCGGGGTCGGAATCGTGGATGAACGCCGCGTTGCCCACGTTCTCGCGGACCGCCTCCTCGGCGCTGCGCAGGACGCAGATGGGGTCGACGTCGATGCCGACGAAGAGCGTGTCGGGGGTGCGCTTGGCGCACGCGACCGTGTACTCCCCCTTGCCGCAGCCCAAGTCGAGCACGACGCGCTTGAAGGGGACGTCGCGCCTGGTGAGCGCGCTGTCGAGCGCCAATCTCTCGGCGGTCGCGTCGCCCGCAAGCGCTTCCCCATCCGCAGCCGCGCCCCCATCCACAAGCGCTTCCCCGCCCGCGGCGCCTTCAGCGCACGTCGCAGCCGCGCCCGTCGTCGGCGTCCAGAAGCGCCACGAGCCCGCCCATGCAGCGCCCTGCTGCTCGAACGCGCTCTCGCAGACGGCGAGCCGCCGCTCGAACGAGAACCCCTTATGCAAACGCGACGCCGCAGTGCGCACGGCCCGCTCCTTTCCCTTTGGCAAGTGCGGCCATGATAGCGCACTCAAGCCCCTTTAAGCCAAGCGACCCCGCCCGACCGATTCGGTGCGAGCGGGGTCGTGAATCTGTTATCGCAGCCGGTAAACCCTATGCGCGCGTACGGGTCTCCTCGATGACCTTCGCGATGAAGTCCTCGATCGTGGACGGCACGGTCTCGTTCGTGCGGTCGCGCACGGAGATGTTGCCCTCCTCGGCTTCCTTCTCGCCGACGATGACCATGTAAGGAACGCGGTCGATGCTGCGCGCCTCGCGAATCTTGTAGCCGATCTTCTCGTCGCGGTTGTCCACCGCCACGCGGATGCCGGCAGCCTCCATCTGATCGGCCACCTTGTGCGCGTAGTCGCGACTCTTCTCGGACACGGGCAGCACCTTCACCTGCAGCGGAGCGAGCCACACGGGGAACTTGCCGGCGTAGTGCTCGATCAAGATGCCGATGAAGCGCTCGACCGAGCCGAAGCACACGCGATGGAGCATGATGGGGCGCTTCTTGCTGCCGTCGGCGTCGGTGTATTCCAGATCGAAGTTCTGCGGCATCTGGAAGTCGAGCTGCACGGTACCGCACTGCCAGGTGCGTCCGAGCGAATCCTGCAGGTGGAAGTCGATCTTGGGGCCGTAGAACGCGCCGTCACCCTCGTTGATCTCGTATTCCATGCCGAGCTTCTCGAGCGCGGTCTTAAGGCCCGCCTCGGCGGCCGCCCAGTCCTCGTCGGACCCCATGGAATCGTCGGGGCGGGTGGACAGCTCCACGTGATACTTGAAGCCGAACTGCTGGTACACCGAGTCGATGAGCTTCACGACGCCGATGATCTCGTCGGTGAGCTGGTCGGGGCGCACGAACAGGTGCGCGTCGTCCTGGTTGAAGCAGCGCACGCGGAACAGGCCGTGAAGCGCGCCCTTCATCTCGTGACGGTGAACGGTGCCGATCTCGCCAGCGCGAATGGGCAGGTCGCGGTAGCTGTGCGGCTTCGACGCGTACACGAGCACGCCGCCCGGGCAGTTCATCGGCTTGATGCAGTACTCCTCGTCGTCGATCATGGTGGAGTACATGTTGTCCTTGTAGTGGTCCCAGTGGCCCGACGTCATCCACAGCTGCTTGTTCATGATGAGCGGCGTGGAGATCTCCACGTAGCCCGCCTTCTTGTGGATCTCGCGCCAGTAGTCGAGCAGCGTGTTCTTGAGCGTGGTGCCGTTGGGCAAAAAGAACGGGAAGCCCGGCGCCTCGTCGCGCATCATGAAGATGTCCATCTCGCGGCCGATGCGGCGATGGTCGCGCTTCTCGGCTTCCTCGAGGTTGCGTAGGTGCTCCTCGAGCTCGGACTTCTTGAAGAACGCGGTGCCGTAGAGGCGCTGCAGCTGCTCGCGCGAGGCGTCGCCGCGCCAGTACGCGCCGGCGAGCTTCATCATCTTAAACGCGCCGATCTTGCCGGCAGAGGGGATGTGCGGACCCGCGCACAGATCGACGAACGAGCCGTGGCGGTAGATGGAAATCTCCTCGTCCTTCAAATCGTCGATGTGCTCGAGCTTGAAACGCTGGTCGGCGAAGATCTTCTTCGCCTCTTCGACCGTGACGACCTCGCGCACGAAGGGCTCGTCGGCCTTCACGATTTCCGCCATCTTCTTCTCGATGGCGCCGAAGTCGTCGGAGGAGATGTTCTTCGGCAGCTCGAAGTCGTAGAAGAAGCCGTCGTCGGTTGCGGGGCCGAAGGCGATCTGGGCGCCGGGGAAGAGCTCCTGCACGGCTTCCGCCATGATGTGCGCGCACGAATGGCGCATGATCGAGAGAGCCTCGGGGCTCTTCGACGTGATGATTTCAACGGTTGCGCCGTCTGTCACGGGTGCCGTGAGATCGACGAGCTCGCCGTCGACCTTGCCAGCCAGCGCAGCCTTCGCGAGGCCTGCGCCGATGGAAGCCGCGACGTCGGCGACGGTCGCGCCTGCGGCGAGTTCTTTGATGGTTCCATCGGGTAGTGCGATTTTCATGAGAATCCTTCCTCATGCCAGACGGGTTGTGCGGCCGTCTGAACAGTTGGTTCGAGCGCAAGCGGGCGTTTTCGCCCCAAGCCGAACATATATGATAAGCGACTGCGCCCGCGAAACAACCATGTGCGCGAAATTGCGCTAAGATAATGCAGATTCGCATGCCATGCGGGCCCAACGCCGGCCCGCCACAACGTAAGGAGCATCGTCACAATGGCAGACTCGCACAAGAGGGTTTGGATCACCGGCGCCGCGGGGCGCATGGGACGCGCCATCAACCAGGCGCTCGACCACAGCCGCTACACCGTGCTCACGAGCGACAAGGACGTCGATATCACCGATTTGTCCGAGGTTTCCTACTACGCAGAGTCGCAGCGCCCCGACTTCGTCATCAACTGCGCCGCGTTCGCGAGCCGCACCGAAGCCGAGGCCGACCCCGACGAGGCGTACAAGGTGAACGCGCTCGGCGCGCGCAACCTCGCCATCGCGAGCGCGCGGCAGGGGGCGGTTCTCGTGCACCTGTCGACCGACGATCTGTTCCCCGCCGCGAGCGACCACGCGTTCAACGAGTTCGACGTGCCCAACCCGCCGCACGTGTTCGGCAAGTCCAAACAGGCCGGCGAGCGCTTCGTGAACGAGCTGAACCGCCGCCACATCATCATCCGCTCCTCGTGGGTCTACACCGCAGAACCCGACGACATGATCGCGACCGCGCTGCGCCGCAGTCGCGAAGGGCACACGGTCTACGTGCCCGCCAACCAGTTCGCCTGCCCCACCTCGGTCGACACGTTCTCGAAGTTCGTCACCTGCGTGATGGAGTCCGAGGAGTTCGGCACCTTCCACGCCGCCTGCACGGGCGTGACGAGCCGCTTCGAGTTCTTCGAGCGCGCCTTCGAGCTGGTGGGCGAGCCCATCGGCAACCTGCGCGGGTCGAGCAAGCCCGAGCATGGCTACCGCATCGAACTCGACAACATGATGGCGCGCCTGACGGGCGTGTACACGATGCCCACCTGGGAAGACGATCTGGCAGCCTTCGTCGCCGCCCACGACTTCACCGCAAGCATGAAAGCTTAAGGGAGGCTTTCGGGGGGGGCACAGCGAGAAGAAGCGCCGAGAGAGGCTGCATCGCCTCGAAGTCCCGGACGTAAAAGAGGGCTTGCGTCGTTAGGGACGCGAAAGCGGTAGGGATTTCTTGGAGAAAGCCCATACGCCCAGGGCAACGGCGCAGCAGCCTGCGGCGCCGAGCGCTACCGCAGTCCAGCCTCCCTCATTCCAGATCAAGGTCGTCAAACCGCTACCGACAGCACCGAACAAGAAATTGCTCACGACAAAAGCTGCGTTAAGGCGGCTACGCTCAGTGTCCGAAAGAGCGAATATGCGCGACTGGCTCAAAATGCACACCCCTTGAATAGCAAGGGAGAATACCGCCGCAATGACGACGAGGGCAATGACAGAGCCCCCGCTCACAGCTGCGACCACCATGGAGAGAATGCAAAGCGAAATAGATGCGCCCAGGGCGGGAATCCCGCGCCCAGCATCCTGGAGACGTCCGCAGCCTACGGCAGCGAAAGCGCCAGTGACGCCTGCCAAGCTGACAAGGCCGATTTGGAACGTGTCGAACCGGTACGGCTCCCCGGAGAGCAGGAAGGTAAGCGCGGTCCAGAACAAGTTGAATGCAATGCCGAATACGAGCCCGTTCATGATCAGCATGGGCGGAAGCGCGGGAAAGCGTTTCAGCGAGGTAAACACGCTCGCTATGAGCCGGCCATAGGAAGGGCAGGCGTCCTTTGGCGCCTCGGGCACCTTCCTCGACAGCGCAATCATCATGCAGAGGTTGAGCAAGGCCGCAACCACGTACACCGTGCGCCATCCCCATACGTTGGCCACAACACCGCTCGCGAACCTCGAAAACAAGATGCCCGTCGTTATGCCGGAAGTCACGATGCCTATAATGCGCCCGCGCTCTGAGGGTTGCGCAAGATCTCCAGCCAAGGGGAGGATAATCTGACCCGAGACGGTGACGAGCCCAAGACCGGAAAGCGCCACGGCTAAGAAAGAGAACGACGGCGCGAGAGCGCAAGCGAGCAACATCACGACGGACAACGCGGTAACGGCGCATATTAGTTTACGGCGATGCACGGCATCGCCGAGAGGGACGATGAGCAGTATGCCAAGGGCATAGCCAATTTGGGTGGCAGTCACCAATAACCCTCCTTGGGATGCGGGCATGCCGAAGCCTCCTGCAATCTGAGCCAGAAGCGGCTGAGCCCAGTACAGATTGCCGACAGCCAATCCCGCCGCAACAGCGAAAAGGACCGCCATACTTGTCGATAAACACTCCGATTTTCCCGCGCCACGTCCGAATGCGACGGATTCGGCCTGTTCTTCCATGCGAGACCTCCTTCTTAGCGCACCGTCTCTGCTTCACTGCGCTCGGCGTACAGATTCCAGAAGTCTTCAGCAAGGAGCACGGGATCACAAGAGCTGCCAGGAGCAATCGCGTTGGTCACAGTGACCGTGCCCACGTACACGCCCCGCTCCTTTAGTTCCTCGTGAAGCGCGAGACACATCGCCCTTAGCGCAGCCTTGTCCATGGAAAGGGGCAAAAAGGCGGGAGACGGATTGAGCGCGAATCCCCCTCCCGTAACGAGGATGGCGCCCCTCCTCTCACAGAAATCGTCATCGACAATGCTGATTATCGCGTTGTACGCTGACGCCACGTCTGTTCGGTAGCGCTCCATCAGCAGGTGCGCATCCTTGGCACCAGGCCTTAGATTTGAATCCGGAGAAGTTACACCGACGTTGCAGAACAGCACGTCAGGCGCGCCAACCTCCCCTTTCAGATCAGCCAGGGCTTGCGTTGTCGCTTCGAAATCGGTCACATCCAAAACCCTCGTGTGCACCTCGATACCGGCATCGGCGAATTCGCCGGCGTATTCGTCAAGGTGCTCCTTGCTTCTCGATACCAGCACGACCCGGAACCCTTCCTCGCCGAATCTCTTTGCTACGTGGTTACCGCAGCTCTTCCCCGCACCCAGAACGTAAATCGTCTTAAGCTCCATGTCTGTCCTTTCGCTTAGCTCTGCGCTTTTCGGCATGTCGGCCTTCTGCCCCTTTAGCGCCATGCAGCCATTGTGGGCCGCCGTCGAATGGAAGAGAATATGGCGATTGGTTCGTTCTGTGTTAACTTATAGTTAACACAGATAAGGAAAGGGGATTAGGTTGCGCACAGAGATGCTCGACCAGAGAGCAACTACATTCCTTCGGGTATGCGAGGCGGGAAGCTTCTCGAAGTCGGCAAAGTCGCTCTTCGTTTCGTCGGTATGGGTTATGAAGCAAATAAACTCACTGGAATCGTCTCTCGGCGTCAGTCTTTTCAATCGCACGAATCAAGGGGTAACGCCCACAGAGGCCGGAAGGGCTCTATTCGAAGAACTCTCCCGCCTGGAACGCGATGGGGAAAAGGCAGTTGCGCGCGTCCGCGCAATCGTCCAAGACTCGCGTGCCGCAATCCGAATCGGCACCTCGGTCCTGCGACCATGCCGACCCCTCATCGATTTGCTCTCATGCGCAGCTTCCGCAGCCTCCTCCTTCCGTATAGAGGTCGTGCCGTTCGAGGACGGCCCCAAGGGGCTATCCCGTACCGTCGCCTCTTTAGGCCAAGAAGTAGATTGCTTCGTGAGTCCCTGCGACTCGAGAACATGGCGCGAGACTTGCAACATCCTTGAGCTAGGGACTCTTCAATGCGCCGTTGCGATGCCCCGCAACAACCCTCTCGCCTCGCGTCCAACCCTTCGCTGGAAAGACCTCGACGGCCAGTCGCTCATGCTCATCCGTCGCGGAGAATCTCCCGTGCTCGACCGCCTGAGAGAAGACATCGAAGAGAATCATCCGCATATCGACATCATCGACATGCCCACCCTCTACGGTACCGACGCGTTCAACGAGTGCGTGCAGCAAGACTGTCTTATGGAGTCTTTCGACATGTGGGCAGATGTGCACCCAGCGATCATCACTCTCCCCGTCGAATGGGATTACGAGTTGCCCTACGGAATCGTTTACGCCGCCGATCCGGAGCCGCACCTCCAAGCTTTCATCGACATGGTCTCTTCAGTTAAAGCGGAACAGGGACGCAACGTCAACGCTCCTTGCCGGCTTTCCCGCAAGGCTTAACATGCACTGATGCGCGGCGCGCTATTGCCTCGCGCCTCTGGCAAGAGGCGAAACCTATGAGGCCAAACGAGGCCAGATCCCGCCCGATCATCGGCCTCCAAGAGGCTCTGGTTGCCCGACTCGTCGATATGCAGGTTCAAGCGCTCGGCCATGTCAAGCTCATTGATATCTGGATGGCCCCAAAATCATAATGCTTGTAGACGTAAAAACCTATCGGTTTTGCAAGGGCGGGACCCGCTGGGGCTCGCCCTAGTTTTTTATTCTGCACTTGCAGCCATCTCCAAATTAAGCTGCACGGAAAATCAGTGGACGCTCTTGCCTTCCGAAGCGCTGCATGCGATATTCGATTCAGTCTTTCCAAGAGGAAGGGCCATCGGGAGCCGGAGGTTATCCTCCGGCATTTCTTATCTTTTCGCATGTACCGCACATTCTCGCGCAAGAAGAGCAAGCTTTACGGCGGCAGAGCTACTCCTTCGCGACCCAGTTCTCGCGACCTTGCTTGTAGACGCGCACGCCTTCGACGTCGGCGAGGTAGCCGGCCATGTGGGGATACCCCAGATCGCGCACCTTGAACGACTTGAAGCGCGCGCGGACCTGTCGGGCGAGCTCGGCCACAGCGACGCCGTCGGGGCCCGCCTCGCCGACCGTCTGGCGGATGAAGTCGTCAGGGGAAGCGGGCTTGCTGTGAGCTGCCTTCGGCTTGCGCGAACGCTGCGGGCGCTTCTTCGCGCGCGATGGAGCGGGAGTACCCGCCGGCGCGGCTTCCTCGGCTGCATCCGCGTGAGCAGAAACGGCATCGCCCGCGGCCGCTTCCACCTTCGCGTCCACAGGCTTGTCGACGACGCCGGCAGGGGCGGCACCGGGCTCCGCAGAACCATTCTGACCTGCAGCTTCAGGCGTTCCGGCGGCGTGCTCATCGTCGCTCTCGGAACCAGACGCATCTGCGGCAGGCTCACCCTCGACGGGCGACGCGCCAAGCGAAGGCCCACCATCGCCCGCGACTTCTTCGCCGGATGCAGCGTCGGAAGCAGCCTGCGTCTCGGCTTCGGCCTCGGCAGCATGGGTAGACGCGCCCTTGCGGCGGCGTCCGCGACGACGGCGCGGCTTGGCGCTGCGCGCGGCATCGTCGGCTTCGGGCGTGCTCGGTGCCTCGGACTCGGCATCACGGGCTGCCGCATCTTCCTCGGGCGCTTCCTTCACGACCGGGTCCTCTTCAGGCGCCTCGGCAACCGGCTGCTGCTCCTCGGGCTTGCCGGCCTGCCCCTTTGCATGCTGCGACGCCTTCCCCGAGCGCTTGCTCGAACGCGCGGGCTTGTCGGTGTGTTGCTGCTTGCCGGACGCGCTTTCGTGGTCGACGCCCTCGGCAAGCTCGACCCGCACGTTCGAGCCCTCCTTGCGGATGTTCACGCTCTTGAACTCGCTTAAGAGCTTCGACAGGAGGTTCGTGCCGAACGAGCGCACGTCGAAGTCGGGGTAACGCTTGAGCAGGCGGCTTCCCACTTCGCCGAGCCCCGTCGACTTGCCGTTGTTCTGGTTGTCGGTGATGATGCCCACGACCGCGCGCTCGACTTCCTCGATGGTGAGCGACGACGCGCCCTCCTTGCCGCGGCGCGCCTCGCCGACGAGAAGCTCGAGCGTGGTGAAGACGTCGCACGCCTTGCGAAACGGCGTCGGGGTCTTCTTCTCGCCCATCCCCACGACGGTGAGGCCGCTTTCGCGGATGCGGCTCGCGAGGCGCGTGAAGTCGCTGTCGCTCGACACGAGGCAGAACCCGTCGACCGAGTTCGTGTAGAGGATATCCATTGCGTCGATGATCATGGCCGAGTCGGTGGCGTTCTTGCCGACCGTGTAGCTGAACTGCTGGATCGGCGTGATGGAGTTGTCGAGCAGCGCTTCTTTCCACTTCGCGTGCAGCGTGCTCGTCCAATCGCCGTAGATGCGCTTGATGGTGACGGTGCCGTATTTCGACAGCTCGTCCAAAATGGGTTTGATGTACTTCGCCGACACGTTGTCCGCGTCGATGAGCAGGGCGAATCGTTTGTCAAACGATGAGAGTGGTTCCATGCAACAGCTCCTTTTGTGCTAGCTTTGTCGCATAAAAAAAGCTGGAAGCAAATGCTTCCAGCTTCCAAGTTCTAGATGGTGGACCGTCGGGGACTCGAACCCCGGACCTTGGGATTAAGAGTCCCCTGCTCTACCAACTAAGCTAACGGT